>NZ_JAVRCE010000036.1:0-73650 GCF_034530915.1 Nostoc sp. DedQUE09 | reverse complement strand
CAAGACTTATATCATGTCCGCTTGATTGCTTATTAAACCCGAAGAACCCCACCCCCCCAAAGCTGTGCTTTGTCTCCCCTCCCCGCAGCTACGGTGTACACACAAGTTATCGAATTACTACCAGTTCTAGAATTACCCCACCCTAACCCTCCCCGTATGTATTGGGGAGGGAACCGGATTTTTCTTGTTTCCCCCCTTTACAAGGGCAGGGCTGTTTCATTCGTTCAGATCGCGATTTTGTCAACAGTATCAGCCAAAAATTTGAGTAAGTTGGTAATCGAAAAATTACGGCTTCAACCGATAAATTTAAGTGCGATCGCCTGGTTTTTGTCTGAATTGGATTGTTAACAACCTGATTTTTTTGACTGATACGCTTGTAAATTAAGGACTTTTAGGGAATGAAACAGCCCTGCTTTACAAGGGGGGACTAAGGGGGGTAATTCGACTTGTGTGTACACCGTAGCCGATGCTTTGGGTAGGGGTGCAATGACTGTGGATAATCATAACTAATTACCCGGACTTAATATGTATTATCTCTGCATAGATATGCTGAGATGAGCAAAAGTGTGCTGCAAAGTTAAGTGATCGCTCAAGCAAATTATGAGAAGAAGTTCCCCTAATCGGTTTCTAACCCTCGTAACTTATGTAGGTATAAACAAATTAGTAGTATTAAAAACATTAATTCATTGTAAGTATAAACAAATTATTGGTATCAAAAACATTAATCCATGATTAAGAACTCTAACAATATAATAAGTTTTGATAATTTTTAGCTAATATTGATATTTTTTAAGTCCGCTTTGGGCAAAAGACCTTGTAAGTATCTAGATACTTAGGGAATTTGCACAGGGAAAGTTAGGGTGACATGAACAACAGAGCAAACCAAAGGCATGAAGCGCATCATGTAATAGAATATTTCTGTATATTCAACCGAATGTTGATTTTTGTTGCAGAGATGTTAATGTCACGCAGTCTTGTTGCTGGAGAGGTAATGCTGCGGCTGTTCCAAAATTTACAATGTCCCAGACTTTCCTGCCTAAAGCTTAGACACTCATCGGTGAAAACTCAAGCTATTCCTCTACCTGACAATGAAGCAGAAAGGCTCAAAGCGCTGGCGAACTACAACATTCTAGATACCCTACCCGAACAAGCATTTGATGACCTAACTGCGATCGCTGCCTACATTTGTAAGACTCCAATTGCTTTAATTAGCTTAGTTGATAGCGATCGCCAATGGTTTAAATCTAAGGTTGGACTAAAAAGTAGCGAAACACCCAGAGATGGGTCTTTTTGCTCCCACGCCATTCTCCAACCAGAGGATATATTGGTGGTTCCCAACGCCATTAAAGACGATCGCTTTAATAACAATCCCTTAGTCAAAGGTAATCTCAAAATTCGTTTTTATGCTGGTGTCCCTCTAATTACGCCTGATGGTTTTCCAATTGGGACGTTGTGTGTTCTAGATACTATTCCTCATCACCTAAGTTATCAGCAGTTAGATGCACTGCGCCGCCTAAGTCGTCAGGCGATCGCTCAAATAGAACTCATTCAGGAAGTTCGCAACCGCAAACAAGCAGAGATCGAAGGAAGACAGTTATTGCTGACCGATGAACTAACAGGTTTACATAATCGGCGTGGTTTCTTCCTAATGGCTACACAGCAGTTGAAAATTGCTCACCGCATAAAAGTGTTTTGCTGGGTTATGTTCATTGATTTAGATGGGCTAAAACAGATTAACGACACCCTTGGTCATGACATGGGAGATGCCTTGATTATTGATGCTGGTCGATTACTTAAGCAAACTTTTCGGAACTCAGATATTGTTGCCCGCTTGGGTGGCGATGAGTTCATTGTTTTCATCTCTAGCTACTTTAAAGACGCTGATAGTATCCAAGCGCGTCTACAAACAAATATCGTCAACTTTAATCAACAGCAAAACTGTAGGTATAAACTTTCGATGAGTATCGGCATAGAGCGTTACTCACCAGAAAGTAATATGTCACTAGAACAACTAATCGCCAAGTCTGACGAATTAATGTATGCTCAAAAGCGGCTCAAGCGGCAATCTCTTACATAGAATATCCCATACATAACAGTCTTTAACTACGAATTACGAATTACGAATTACGTAGCTTGCTTCTCGCCTTTGGCGAGTATTACGAATTATTTTAATTTACCACCTAGCTGCCATGACTGCGGGGATCATCTTGATTCGCCGTTGGTGCTACTGGGGCTGAAAACTTAGAAACTTTGCCGCTAGCTTGAGCATAAGGGAGAGGCGAAGCAGTAACCAAAGCTTCTAAATTGCTAGCCATAATCGTCCGGGGTTGATCGCCAATCGCTTGGGCGATGGTTTCCCCTTGCTGACTCAAAAATACAAAATGGGGAATTCCGTCTACCCGATATCTCAGCATTTCCGGCAGCCACTTGGTATTATCTACATTCAGCATGACAAAATTCATCTTGTCAGCATACTCTGTTTCTAGTTGAGTGATATCTGGTGCCATTTTTTGGCAGACAGTACACCAATCTGCATAAAACTCTACTAGAGATGGTTTGCCGTTGCTGATTGCTACTTCTAAAGGTGTGGAAGTCTCGCTCAACTTGGCTAGAGTTGCCGAGGTTGTTTCAGTTCGCAATCCTAAAACGAGGGAAACACTAAGTGCGATCGCTACCATTACAATTAAGAAATTTCTCAGACGCTTCCCGAATGTGGCTTCGGGTTTTTCGGGAGAATTAACAGGTGAATCAGTACTCATAACAAAATTATTAATACTTATTAAGCCATTTCTTCTTTAGTTTAGCCGACTCCAGCCACTCTTTAATTTCTCCAGCTTTAGAAGCTTGAACTAGGAATTGGGCATGGGGCACAAAAGGCAGAGATGCGGAGGGCAGAGCAAAAAGAAAGACTTACAGTTACTTCTCCCCTGCTCCCCTGCTCCCCTGCTCCTCTTCTCCTCTTCTCCCCTGCTCCCCTGCTCCCCAATCCCAAAGCGCCTATTTACTTAACTTCCAAAATCGCTCCAGTTTCCTTCAAATAAACCCGCGTAAATGGTTCATCTTCACCCAAAGTATAGTCTTCAATTAACCCTTTGCGACGAATAGAAATATCGTTGCCTTTTCTAATCACCACAGTCGAACTATCGAAAACATTCCGCACCAAAATCATCTCAGTTTCGGTAGGATTATCCAAAACTACAATATTACTATGCTGGTAAAATATGCCCTGTTCTTCGAGGATCTCTTCAGGATACTCAGCAATCAGCAAATCAAGTTTGGGATGACGCAGCAAAGTTTGGACATTACTGTTGTAATCTTTGCTTAATACTTTTTTCGAGCGATTCACAAAAACGCCATCACGACAAACAGCACCTATTGTCCAGTTGGGATGTTGCAAAAGGATATGGTCAATCGTCGCTTGCAGTTCTTCAACTGAGATTTTGTTGAAGGTAATAATTGGTATCCTGGCATCTGTACCCGACTCAAAAAAGGTTTCTAAAATATGAGAAGGCACATCAACACTTTCACCAACAGAAGGTTTAAGATGCATTAAAACGCCTGGTGCAGCATTGATTTCCAGGATGGCAAAGTTACTAGACTTCCAAGATTCTGCAAGACTTTTGGTAATGACATCAATTCCCAGACAAGTCAGTTGGAAATGTTGGGCAATATCTTGTGCCAAGATAATATTGTCATCATGAACTGTCGGGGTTGCATCGATACTCATACCTCCGGCTGAAAGATTGGCAACTTTACGCAGGTAGACAGTGCGTCCTTTCTCAATGACGCTGTCTAATGATAAGCGCTGTTCGTCTAGGTAGAGTTCCATCGCTTCATCAATCTGAATTTTACTCATCGGCGAAGTTGGCGTATCTAAACGTGCAGGTTTGCGGTTTTCTTCGCGAATTAACTCTGCAAGCGTTAAATACCCATCACCTACAACCGATGCTGGACGGCGTTCTGTGGCGGCGACGAATCGACCATTGACACACAACAAACGAAAATCCGATCCTGTAATGCTTTTCTCAACAATTATTCGAGTTTGCTGATTTTCGGGAATCGCTGCCACTGAGCGATTATAAGCAGATATCAGTTCTTTTGAGTCTTGCACATCAGCCGTAACGCCAATTCCTTTGTGACCTACCACTGGCTTAACTGCCACTGGGTAGCCAATTTCTCTTGCTGCTGCCAAGGCTTCTTTTTCAGAAAAGACAATACTGCCTTCAGGCACTGGAAAACCTAAGGTTTTCAAAAATGCCTTACAATCATCCTTGCGGGTAGTAAACTCTGAATCTAGATGGCTATCACAGTTAAATGTTGTTGCTACCCCCCGCACATGTTTTTTTCCTAAGCCGTACTGCATCAATCCTTCTTCCCACAGATAAAAGGCGGGAATACCTTTCTCGTAGGCTGTTCGCAATAGGGCGTAAACTGTGGGGCCACCGTAGACAGATGCGCGAAATCTATCTTGTAACTTCACCAGCTGTTCATCAAAGGCAAAATCTTCGTCTTGGGTAATGGCTTCAAACCAATCCCAAACAAAGTAAACTACCTCTCTAGATGTGCGTTCATGTAGTGATTGGACGCTAATTCGCGTGAGATTTGGATATGGCTTCACACTCCAGCGGTTAAGGTGTAAATCCATGTCCAATTTTCCGACTTCGGACACAACTTGGGCAAATAGATGGGCATAAGATTCGTAGGTTTGATCGCGAAAATTTGGATAGCGATCGCCAATCTTGGCAATATAATCTTCAATGGGTAAAGGTTCTCTAGAGTCAATTGGAGTAAAATCAAATACTAGCGCCCCTACATCTAAATAAGGGTTAGGGCCAAGGTAATGCTTGAAGTTGAAAATATCGAATACATCTGTTCTTCTAGCATTAATGCGGACTAATTCACTGCTTTTTTGTAGAACCATTGATTACGAACCTTCGGCTAAACACCCTGAAATTTTTTAATGCTGAATTCTGGTTACTCAGACTTATTGATTGTAGATTGGCTCATGTTAATTTTGGAGAGTGATGGCTTTGCCACTGAGCTAATCCGAACCCAACTTAACTCTATTACTAAGCATTTTTAACTATCTAAAGGCATAATTAAATCCCCAATCTGCTGCCAGGAATCAAGAACAGTCAATTCATCCTCATGAATAATCAAAGATATAACCTTTGAAAGGTGCAACACTTATCCAAAAATCGTATAAGTAAATATGAGGCATTAAAAAGACAGTATAAAAAGACAGCAAAGTATGAATAACACACAAGCTGCTCTAAGAGATGAAATTCGAGAACTAGCTGACGAAGCTTTTCACCAAAAGCTCATTTCTGGACATGGAGATGGCGCAGACGTGAATGAGTATCAAATCGTCTACCAAGGCAAACCCAGGCATCTCCCGCTAGAACAAGCACGTTTTTTCTTAACTAACTTGCTTTACAGAAGTCGGGTTCATTAGGACTTGTCATCAGAGATATAAATCCCATCTAGCTAGAGTCAATAGCAATTACTCACATCACACGATAAATCTCCAATAGACCATTAGCAATATAGCCAAAAATGCCTCTAGAAGTATTTTCTAGAGGCAGTTGATATTGTAGATTTTATTTAGTAATAGGAAAATTAGATAATGTTTCAGAAAAGTATTTTGGTCTAATTGCAATGTCTAACGACAAGCTGCTTCTTTACGTTCGTGCAGCGTGTCGTAGACAGACGATTTGCGTAGCTTGCTTTCCGTAGGGGTATGCGTCTACGCAAATGTTAACCCTACTTTTATCAAGTAATCTATCAAAGGGATGATTTGATACATTGAATTGTCATGTTTTAGTGAAATTTATTAACTCAAATCCAGGGGAGCATCATGGTAGAAAGTAATATCAAAAAGCAATTGGTAATTATTGGGGGAGCCGAAGATAAAGAGGGAGATTCTGTAATTTTGCGGGACTTTGTACGACGCGCTGGAGGTACAAAGGCGTATATTGTAATTATGACAGCAGCCACAGAACTACCAAGAGAAGTGGGAGAAAATTATATTAGAGTGTTTGAGCGCCTGGGAGCCGAAACTGTTCGCATCATTGATACAGAAACCCGTGAAGATGCATCTTCATCTACCGCATTGGAAGCTATTAGTAAAGCAACTGGGGTATTTTTTACAGGGGGAGATCAAGCTCGTATTACCAGTATCCTCAAGGACACCGAAATCGATGTGGCAATTCACCAGCGCTTTTCTGAAGGTGTAGTTATCGCAGGCACAAGTGCCGGAGCTGCTGTGATGCCAGACGTAATGATTGTGGAAGGCGACTCAGAAACACATCCTCGGATTGAAACTGTCGATATGGGCCCAGGTATGGGATTTTTACCAGGGGTAGTAATTGACCAGCATTTTTCCCAACGGGGACGCTTAGGACGTTTAATATCAGCTTTGGTACTACAGCCTGCTGTTTTGGGATTTGGTATTGACGAAAATACCGCTATGGTAGTGGTAGATAACCAAATTGAAGTAATTGGTGAAGGTGCGGTTACGATTGTTGATGAATCAGAAGCTACATATAACAATGTGGACGAAATTTTGAAGGATGAGTCTTTGGCGATTTGTGGAGCAAAGCTTCATATTTTGCCACACGGCTTCAAATTTGACCTGAAAACTCGTCAGCCTATCCTAAATAATGGCTCTGTACCAAATGGCTCTCAATCACTTGCTTCAATTAACACTTAATTTTTAGCAAGTGTATTTAAACTGAAAGTTTTATTGAACAGAATTCAGGAGTCAGAATTCTGAATTCTACATTCTTCATTCTTCAACTAATTGCTGTAATACCCCCTGTCTGAACCTTTGATAGGCAGGGGATATCAAAGCGGTTCAAAACCTGAATTTAAGCGAAATAAAGTCTGCGTAGTAGTTAAGTTTTTAACAATCTGGTATAGAAAAGAGTAATATTTAAAATAACCTAAAATAACCATCTTCACCAAAGTAAAGTAGAAAGAGTATCAAGGCGATTTCGTTAAACTATAAAAACTGTCAGAACGAATCTGAATGCCATTTCGCCAAACTTCAACTCTTTGTGGAGTGACTAAATAATAAAAGCTACCATTATCTGCTCGATATCTGTCTTTACCAATATTTAAAGCTACTATCTTTATAGGCTTGCTTGGGGCTTGCTTCAATTGCCCAATATAAAATAATTGACCATTTTCTTCACAGACTTTTACACGAGAGCTTGCAGTCTCACCTTCAATAAGACTAATTCCATTACATTTCGTATCAGTACTTATAGGTACAAAATCTATAGGAATTGGCTGCTGTGAGGGTAAAACTTGATTTGCTCCTGGGAGCGACGAAACTGGGCGGTTCTGGTTATCGACTGGCTGAACTTTAGAACCGGAGCTAACATTTGCAGTTACGGATGTCAACAAACGAAGGGGGTCAACTGCTATTCGACCATTTGGATGAACTTCAAAGTGCAGATGAGGTGCTGTACTATTGCCTGTAGATCCCATCTCGGCAATCATTTGACCTTGAATGACCTGTTGACCCTTGCTCACTAACAAACGGCGATTGTGACCATAGACAGTAGTGCTGCCGTCGAGATGTTTAATAGTTATGGCATTTCCTAATCCCCAATTATCCCAACCTGCTTTGACAACTGTACCGGATGCCGCAGCAACAACAGGAGTTCCAGACGCCCCTGCAATATCAATTCCTTCATGTTGATATTTGCGGAAGCCCTGAGAAATAAACCCTTGAGTTGGCCAGATTAAGTTAGAAGTAGGGATAGGAGTTTGCCCAACTGGGGAATCGTCTGCCAATTGTGTTAAGGCAGATGTAGGTGTACTTAATACAGCGCTTAAGGATATTAACCCAACTAATCCATAAGTACGGTATCGATAAATTCTAGCTTTTTTCATAAGTTGTAAGTCTATTAGAACAATAATCCAGACACTTTCTGATTATTTGTTGTTTCAAGCTTACTCGGAAAATATCAGGAAATCTTTAGTGACTGAAGTTTAGACTAAAGCAGGACTGAAAGGAGAAATCACCATGACCCTGACAATGACACCCACTATTACCGCCTTTGAACGATCGCCTGATGGCGGTAAGGGACTGGCGCGTGATATGCGCGTTCGCTGGGCGCTCGAAGAAGTAGGCCAACCTTACAACGTTCGTCTTGTTTCGTTCAGTGAGATGAAGCAACCCGCGCACCGTGCGCTTCATCCTTTCGGGCAAATTCCAACCTATGAGGAAGGTGATCTCGTCCTGTTCGAGTCGGGGGCGATCGTGTTCCATATCGCGGAGCGCCATATAGGGCTGTTGCCAGACGATGCGAATAGTCGAGCGCGAGCGATCGCATGGATGTTTGCCGCACTTAATACGATGGAGCCGCCAATCGTTGATCGGGAAATCGCCACGTACTTAGAGCGTGATCAGACCTGGTACGAGCAGCGCCTGCGTGTCCTTGAAGGTCGCATCCATAACCGGCTCTTAGAACTTTCCAGTCACCTTGGAGATGCCGACTGGCTCAATGGCGCATTTAGCGCAGGCGACCTGATGATGGTGGAAGTGCTGCTCAGATTGAAAGACTCGGGTATGGTGGACGACTATCCAAATCTTTCTACCTATGTCGCCCGTGGCGAAGCGCGGCCCGCCTTCAAGCGTGCTTTCGCCGCTCAATTAGCAGTTTTCACTGGCAAGCAACCGACTGAGGAATGAAAAGCCGTTAAGCAGTATTTTTAGATACTTTCTTGGGCTTGGTAAAGGCTTTTTAACAATGGGATAATGAGTTCGTGGCACTCTAGGTCTACCAGGAGTCCAACCAGGAGACTTTTCTCGCTTGTTTGGGGTCAGATGCAGGTGTCCCAATCCGAGACTTATTAAACCTGAAAAACCCTACCCCGTTAAAGCTACGCTTTGTCTTCCTGTCCTGCAAGCAACTTCTCGAATTAGGGTTAAAGTAGTTTATTTGTTCGTAGTGAAAAAATGCGTGAGTTAAACTTGCCTAACCCACTTGATAAAACTAAACATTAGAGAAATTAGCCATTAAAAACGCGACTGCGCCACTTATTCAACCGAGCTTCCCCAATTGTCGCAGATCGTCGAGCATCAGCAATTTGCTCTTGCAAAGCTGCGATCTGTTTTTCTTGGGCGTCAGCTTGCTGTTGCAAAGATGTGTATTCACCTGTGCTAGTGGGCAAACTAGAAGACTGCCAACTACTACTAAATTTTGTTGTGCCGATGTTGGCAAATGGTTGTAAGTCTGCTATTTGTTGTTGCAAAGTTGCAATCTGGCTTTCTTGCTCTTGAATCTTTTGTCGCAAGCTTTCCTCGGCTGCTGTAGAAGCTGCAATAAAGGTATTAACTGGAGCAGCAGTTTCTGGCTTGGGCTTGAATATTTCAGCCAGCAATGCACTAATATCCGTGAGTTTCTGTCTACCGTAAGGAGCGTTGGTAATTAGCGATCGCACCAGTTGAGGTTCATTATTAGTTGCTAAGTTTTTATCACTGCTAGAGTTGCTCCGTAACAATTGTAACATGTTGGTAAATTCCAATATCTTTTTGCCCGTTTGAGTTTTATAACCCCGGTAATATGGCACTATGTTCTCGCCAAAGGCATTTAGATACTCGTCGCTATCAAGATAAGAATCAATATCCGCTTCAAAACCTTTCTCATCGAGAATGTTGCTGTGATGTTTAGTCTCGGAGTAGTCATCGGGAGCGCGACCCAGCAGGTGCTTAAAGTTAAGTTCAATTGCCCGATAGCGGTAAACGTTATCAAAAAATCTGGAGCGATACAACTCTGATTTGGCAACTTGACGCACAAACTCACGCACATCGATTATGCCTTGTTTGAGTTGGGATTCTGGAACTACGAGCCGCTCACTTTCCATGATGTAAGCATTACCCAACACTTGCCGATAAACTGCCCGAATTACAATTTCAATGTCATCAACTGAAGCAGTATTCCACAGTTCGATCGGTTCTGTTTGGGGCAATGCTTGATATTGGCGTCGTCTGGTTTCTTCGTCTAAGAAGGTCTGCATAGTTGGATTAGTGTGGGTAGAAGTGACTAATTTTGGAAACTAAGAATAAACCTGAAGGGCGTTGTGTTAAGGGGATATTTGAGATGATTTGTCACAAAAAATATAAATCAAAGCACCTAACATACCCAATACGGTTTGGTTAAGGGGGAAAGGGTAAAAGGAAAAGGGTAAATTCAAACATACACCTCTTTACCCCTTACCTTTTCCCAAACCACAAGGAAGGTTAAGAATGCTTATCACAACCTTATTGCTAAGACACCTCTCGATAACATGGTGCGTTAGGCTAAAGTCATAACACACCCTACTTAAGATTTACTAATTACTGGTTATTGATATTAATTTATCAACTTTTTGGGATTTTTTTAGTTACATTTTCTAACAAACTTAGACGGCTAATTACTAATAACTAACAGCTAATCACGATGAGAAATTAGCAATTAGACATTAACAATTAGCCGTCAACCCTCTTGGGGAGTATTTAAAATTCAAAACTTAATTTTGAATTGGAGTATAAACGCCTGTCAAAAGAATTTCTACAGGATAATAACTCTCAAGGACGCTCATCAAATCTAGTGTAGAAACCACCGTATTTTATCCAGTATTGTTTCAAAGTATGATGAGGTGTATGTAAACTAGCTTTTGCTTGATATAAAATTACTTGGCGATGATCGCCCATCCAGATTTTATTAACTGGGTCAACGGATATTACTGTCCCTCCTAAAGATGCAACGCACTCAGAAAATCTCTCAATCGTTGTATATTCTAATGTCTCGAATATAAAAAAGTTACCCGAACAAATCAAGTGGCGGCTGCGAATCCAGCAGCGCATCTTTTTTTCAGCCGATGGAGGCAACATTTTGGTTTTAACAGATTCAAGCTGAATCAACATAATGCGCTCACCGCAGGTAATTCATCAGCAAAACTTTCCCGTTTTTCAAATTGCAATGGACCGGCGGTAGATCCCCATATTTGCTTGTGGGTTTCAATATCCATACCTTTATCTAGACTTATCCAAGTACGCTCGGTTATTTCTACTTCGCTGACAAGATATGTCTGGCATCCGTTGCGTTGAATCAGACATTGATTGCCTGGTTCCACACTGCCTCGAAACATTTCACCTTCTCGTTGGAAAACCATTGAACAGTGATAACGCCGTTCGATGCTTTCTGGGGTGATGGTTTTGAGGATATCTAATTCACGAGCTGCACCTGCATAAAGCATCTGATCTTTCAAGCTGTAATTTTCGATATAAATGCGATCGCCCAAATCAACTAGTCGATGTACTCCTTGACGATAGGGTGTCCATAAATCGTGGTCATAAGCTTGTTCAGAATAGAAACCGATACCAGAAAAAAATTCAATTGGTAAAGGACGAAAATAAATGTGAATGTGGGCGTAAAGTTGCGGATTTGCAAAAGATTGCTTGTAGTTGCTAAAATCTCCTGCCATCCAACAGGCTAAGGTGAGCAAATCGCTAGCGTTGGTGCTAGATTCGCTGGGCGCTATCGTCACGTCGCTTCGCTCCAAATTCAAAATTCAAAACTTGTACTGAGCTTGTCGAAGTATTCACAGATTACAATCCCCATAAATAAATTAGGAGCTTGTATCCTTATTATGTTTTAACCTGATATTTGCTAGTTGATTGAACTTGACAAAAAGCGAATCTCTGAAGAAAAGGAAGCTGTTGTCACGCCTTTCCCATCACTGGTTTTAATCGTCGCTACCCGAAATCGGAGATTTGGGTTAGCAAACCAAATTCGCTCCTCAGCAGCAGCAAGTTCATACTGTGTTAACAGGGTAAAAATACCATCATTGCTCAGATGATATTTAGCCACTGCTGGGATTGTTTCAGCGTATCCCTTGTCCCGCAGGAGTTTTCCTCTAGAAGGATTTTCGACATCGGGAATTGGTACTAGTACAGTACTGCCAGAGATTGGTTTATCGTCCCAATCTGACTCACCTTCCCAAGTCATCCGAAAAGGGTGGGTGATACTACTGGGTTCAGTGTCATACAATTGACAGATTGCTACCACTGCTGGATCGTTGGTGGATAGAGACTCAATGTCAATGTTAGATAATACCTCTTCAAAGTGGGCGAATGCTAAATGATGAGCGCTACGCTGCGATCGCCATCGTCCAATCGAAAGTTCAAAAAATTCAGTAATTTCCATTAGAAAAATGATTTTAAAAAAGTAGCTTAAAATCCAAGAGATATCTTGGTAAAAAAGAAAGTTATTTTCTTAGTCTATATGTTAGCCTCCTTGACTACAAATGAATTTGGGAGTGCTGAATTGGGAGTGCTGAATTGGGAGTGCTGAGTTAGGAGTTATATCATGTCCGGCTAATTAGTTATAATTCTCTTTCTCTATGCAGAAAGCCCAAAAACCCATCCCCTCTGCCCCTCTGCCCCTCCGCTCCTCTGCGGTCTTAATGATAAGTCTTTAACCGGACATGATATTAGGAGTTCAGACGCGATTAATCGCGTCTGTACAAGAGTTAGAAGTTAGGAGTTTTCTTTTGTCCCCTTGTCTCCAGTTTCCTACTTAGACAAATCTAAGCAACTTCAGTGATACTGATAATTTTGCCGCCTGTGCGATGAATGTTTTGCACTTGTCCAGACAGTTGGTTGTAGTTAACTACGTATTCCAGATTGCCCAGACGAGTACGGAGATTACCTGCACCTTTGACAGCTTTAATCAAAAAGCGTTTGTCGGTGCTGCTGACACTAGAACCAGCCGCAGGAGCTTTGATGGATGTGGGTAAATTGGAACCGATATCACCAATCAGTTTGGCTTTGCGATCGCTATCGCTGCTAGCGAATCCTCTGACTAAGCTAAAGGTGCGGTTAAAGGTAACATTCTTAATTCCGACTTGGGAGCTGGTGCTGCGAACATAGGGAACAATATTCTCGCCAAAATTCTGCTGATATTCGTTGCTATCGATATAGGATTCGATCTCAGCATCATAGCCCTGTTCGTTATAGATGCGGACGTGTTCGGAAATTTCTGCTTGATCGGCAGGAGGACGCCCTAGCAGGTGTTTGAAGTTCAGTTCAATGAACCGATACTGAGAAGAAGAGTTGAAAAACAGGGATTGATAAAGTTCTGATTTTGCAACTATGTTGACGAATTCGCGGACGCTGATTTTGCGATCGCGCAATTGCGATTCAGCAGTGGCTAGTCGCTCACTTGACAACAAGTGAGCATTACCCAAAACCTGTTTGTAAACTGCCCGAATCAGTGTTTGTAATTCACTTTCGCTGGTGTTCGGACGGAGTTCAACAGTAGGTGAATCAATAGCCCAAAGTGACATTGAAGTATCTCCTGAAAAACGCTAATTAAATTAAATTTCCGAGCATTCTACCCCTTGTAAAGGTAGAATTTCCCATCAGTTGTCAGTTATTTTTGCTACTGACTAGCTTTTGTAAAACTTTAGTTTGTGAAAGTGTGTTAAATGTCTTCGTATATCACAACTGACGGCGGAATTGGTCAAACCCCAGATTAGCGATCGCTTTGGCTAACTGTTGCTCAATCAGGATTTACGCAAAAAATAGCCGAAAATCATTCTTTTCAGGTAAGGGCAATTTTATGTAGACGCATACTTCTAGGTGGAAGCTAGCTACGCGGAGTGTCTCGCTCAGAAGCGACTTTCCGCAAGGTATTGCCCTTGAACGCGTTTAGTTTTGCGTAAATCCCAGAACGAGTAACACTAGGGATTGAAAGATTAGAGACTGAGTACAGCGGAATTATTTCCCAATTGCTAATCACTAAATCCCCAATTTCTATTCTTTAGTTGACAGGGGTAATACTGGCGATCGCACCGCCCTGCTTGTGAATCCGCTGATACTCTTGTGAAAGCTTATTGTATGGTACGAAAAAGACTTGGTTACTGCGGCGAAACTTGGAAATGCTATTTACCACATTTGCCTTGTAACCAGTGACTTCAATCCGGTATACCTTACCATCATCACCAGATCCCACACCTTGACGAGTGCGAGGAGTAGATGTTGGGTTGCGAAATGCAGCACCCTTGCTGGCTGGTGAAACCACAGGGGTAGGCGTGTTTTGAATTAGCAGACTGTTTAATTTTGGTTGTTTGCCAGCTAAGTCACCTTTCAAGCTGCTGCTAGAGGAACCACGTACCAGTTGGAACAAGTGGGTAAACTGAACCAAACCCTGGATAGCTTCGGTTTTGTAGCCTCGAATATAAGGCACAATGTTTTCCCCAAAAGTCTCTTGGTATTCGTCGCTGTCTAGATAAGAATCAATCTCACCTTCAAAGCCTTTTGTATCCAGAATAGTGCTGTGTATACGCGTTTCTTCTAGATCCAATGGCGCACGGCCAAGGAAATGTCTGAAATTTAATTCAATCGCCCGATAGCGAGGGGTGCTATCAAAAAACCGCGAACGGTAAAGTTCCGACTTCCCGACTTGACGCACAAACCCGCGAACACTAATTTCACCCCGTTTGAGTTGGGATTCAGCAACGGAAAGTTTCTCACTGTCCATTACATAAGCATTTCCTAGAACTTGCTTATAGACAGCTCTAATTACGGTTTCAACTTCCTCATTAGAGCGACTTGGCCACAGATCAATGGGATCGGTGTCTTCAAACAGAGCGACCCCTAATCGTGATGCTGGTCCAAAAGTCATTCAAACTATCTCCCAGTTAACAACTAAATTTTATGAGAAGGATATTCAGCAGATGTTAAAAAACTTTACATCATAGTGACAAAGTAGGGGACATAGAGACTTTAAATCCTTATTAGTCGTGATGATTTTAAGTTTTTGCATCGTTTGCCTTTACACATTGTGATACGATGCCGAAACCATATTTATTAAAATTTGTTAAGTTAGATAATACTTTAGAAAAAATTTAGCTTTTTTTAGTATTTGATTTGCAATTGGGGTGCAAGTGATGGTGTTGTGCCATTCCCTTGAGCCAAAGTATTAATAATGCTGATTCACCCAAGTTTATCTCAATAAGTGGGCATGAATAAATTCAACTATATTACGCAATGTAAAATTAATTAAGATTGTCTTTTAGCAAGAGTTTCAACCCTGAATAGCAACCTTTAATTATTCATGCCCAGTTAATTTATCGAATTTGGAAAGTAGCCAATTGACTGATTAAATGGTCAAAATAGGGAGCAAGAATTTGCTGGCGCTCGGCTTGGCAGCGTTTCAAACTCGCAGTCTTGATGCTTTTTAAGCCTAAAATCATTGCATCCAATGGAACTTGTAATTCCTGATAGAGCAAATTCATATAATGCAGCCCTGTGGGACTTGTATATTCAGTGTGGCTACCTGCTATGCCATAAGTAATGCAGCGAAGAAAATGCCAAAAATCTCGCCAGCAAGCTTGGGCACGTTCAGGTGGATAAAGACCGCCTCCAGGCTGGATAATTTCGGGATAAGTTGCCAAAACTTGTTCTCTAGATTCATCAACGATTTCGACGGCGCGATCGCGTAACAATTGAGCAACAGGAATCAACTCAGAATTATCGGGTGACAAGGTTTTAATCTGCAATAAATCTTCATCGCTTAAGTAGCGAAAAGCATCATCCGCAGCTTGAAATATAGCGATCGCTGCTTTTGGATGGGACTGTTCCCACTCAGTAAAGCTGACAATTCTAGCTTTAGCGATTAATTCTTTAACGGTTTCGCTTAATTGAGTCATTGATTTAGGGGATAGGGCATGGGGAATGGGGCATTGGGGTGGGGAGCAGGGGAGCAGAGGAGCAAGGGAGCAGGGGAGAAGTTGCAGTAAGTCTTTCCCCTCTGCCCCTCTGCCTCTTGTGCCCTATGCCTATGATTCAATCTTCTTAGAATGCGATCGCCATTTGGTGACATCTGTAAAATAAAGTTAAAGAATAGCTGTACCAAATGCACTTATGGAAATCCATAAAATCCAAGCTGAATTGAAGAACCCAGATTTTCACCATCGTTTGAAGGCGATCGCTGCCCTCAATGATTATGAATCAGAAGTTGCAGTTCCTCTCTTAACAAGTAAACTTCGTGACTCAGAATTTCTAGTGCGTTCTTTTGTGGCTAGGGGTTTGGGTAATCAACAATCAGCGGAATCTTTTGCAGCTTTGATGCAAATTATGAAATTTGATGATACTCCCAACGTGCGGGCGGAGGCGGCAAATTCGTTATCGCTATTTGGAAGAGTCGCAGTTTCTCATCTAGTTTTGGCATATTATCAAGATGACCACTGGCTAGTTAGGCGGAGCATTTTAGCTGCGATCGCTGAAATGGATTGCCCTGAAGAACTATTTGATATATGCGTTCAGGGTTTAAAAGATGAAGATTTCACTGTTCAGGAATCTTCTGTTGATGCACTTGGCTTACTGGCTCATTCTAGTCAACATGCTGCGGCATTATCCCAAATACTAACGTTGGTGAATGATGAATCTTGGCGGATGCGCGTGCGAGTTAGCTATGCTCTGAAACGATTTGATGAACCGGAAGCCAAAGCAGCCCTGAATCAACTCAGACAGGATGAAGATCACCGAGTTGTCGGCGCTGCTTTAGAAGACCTGTTGCCACAATAGCAGTGTGGGTTTGTCTGCAATGCAATAATGCAATATTGTGAGAAAACTTATCAGATAAATAGTAAATATTTTATTTTACCTTAAATTTGACCAAAATATCCGGTTAATCTGCCAAAATCTGGAATAAAAGATCAACTTTTTCGAGATGAGGAGGCATTTGTGACTGATATACAAACGGGTCAAATGACTTGGCGATTACCAGGTTCCTCAGAATCTGCCTTACATTTGCGGCATAATGCTTCGGAACCTTGGCGATCATATAAAGAATTTCCCCAATATGTTCTACCCGATCCACCCGGTTTTTCTGAAGGATACGCGACATTTTTAGCACTCCTGAAAAAGAACTGGCAATCATTATGAAGAGTGCAGAGTTAAAAGTGATGAGTGCCTATAAATTACTTTTTAATTCCTACTCACAACTCAGCACTCGTTACTCAGCACTGTATTGGTCAAGCACTTAAACTTTCACGAGTTGTTGTGCGGGTATAGGCATTCCAAACATCGAGTTCTGAATGTGGACGACTGGAAAGCATGGCTTTAGTTGCTTCTGTGAGTCCTTGAGCAAGAGTAAAATCTGCCCCAGCAATACTTTGAAGATGCTCCATCTCTGCATCACTGAGATCGGTTGCTCGCAGGTCTGTATCCCGCAAATCGGCTCCTGTCAATCGAGCATTCCGTAAGCAAGCCCCTGTCAAATAAGCTTTTGTTAGATCGGCACCACTCAAAGAAGCACCTTGCAAATTGGCTCCTGTTAAGTCAGCGCCACTCAGATAGGCTCCACGCAGATTAGTACCTTGTAAATCTGCATTTCGTAAAGAAGCTGTATTCAGAAAAGCACCATTAAGATTAGCGCCCGGCCCTACCGCTCCCGAAGCTTTGTAGTTATATGCCTCGGGCCATTTCGTTTGTGAATCATAACGCGCTACTTGGAGTTTGGCTCCCTCCAAATTTGCACCACTGAGATTTGCTTGTTGGAGGTCAGCACGGTTTAAATAGGCTCCGTGCAAATTAGCCCCACTCAAATCGGCTCCTCGCAGATTAGCGCCTCGCAAATCTGCTCCACTCAAATCGAGGTTACTTAATACCACCTTGCTCAGGTCGGCTCCTAATAGCTTGGCTTTACTCAAGTTAGCTTGTCGGAAATCGACTTCCTTTAGATTGAATTGGTACAAATCTATCGAATCTACAGGGATTCCGGCTTTCAGGGCTGTTAAAATTTCTGGAGTTGGACTAGGGCGTTCGGCAAAGCCGTTGCCGTAGGCATCGCTAGTAATAAGTTGAATTTCACTATTTGTCATCAGCTGATTAAAATATCACTTTTGGAGTTATTCTACACTTTAGCTAAATCGGGACTTCATCTCATCACTCAGTATTAATAACGCCAAAATTTGATAAAACGAGGTTTCAAAACAGATGCATATAATACCACCTTTGACAATGATCGACTTCTTCCGTAAAAGTGAAGGTACATGGTTTACAGAACGTGCCGTTCATCATTTTGACTCGGCGGCCGATGAGTCGGGGGAGTCAAATTTGATTATAAAAGTCATGGAAAAGGACGATCCAAAAGTCCAAGAAGTTTGTAAAGCCCAAGGGATAGATCCTAGTAAAGCAACAAGCGGTGCTAGCTTTGCATGGCAAGCTAACCTAGATACCAGGCTACCAAATACCGATAATGCTGCGATTTTGGTTGATGTTCCCGACGAAACGAGGCGTTCTGGAAAACTGATTCGCAGCCAAGGCTATGTTGAGAGTATTCCAGTTGTGAGCCGATATCGGTTTGCTGATGATGGAGTGCTGACGATTGATACTGACTATGACAACAATCAAGGTCAGGAACGTTGTTGGTTTGTTACGGATGATTTTCGTGTCAGAGTCAGTACAGTGCGAATGATGAACGGAATCAACTTGATGACTTATTGTTCCGAGCGTCGCTGTGTTTCCCAAGAAGTCTTGCAGCAAATGATCAGTCTCAATCATGCTAGGCGTTAGTGCGGAGCAGGGGAGCAGGGGAGCAGGGGAGCAGGGGAGCAGTTGTAGTAAGTTTTTCCCCTCTGCCCCTTTGCCTCTTTCTCATACCCAATTCCCCATTAAGGAATGTTGCTTTGTTTCTCATAAATGAGACGTGCATGATTGCCATAACTTATTTTCATGCAAGGGTTAACAAATCATGCTCCATGTATAAACCTTTCCTGGAATTTTTAGAAAAAGAGCTATTTCAGCGGTTTGATTTACAAAGTAGGGTCATTCCCCCTGGTTTGGAATTCAAAGTTAGCGATCGCGGCAGAAACCCAGCAACTATTCGCAGTTGGTGTTACCAATCTCAAGAGTTGCGGAAAATTCGCTATACCTACATTGATGCTGGGGAAAGCGCTCAAATTTTTAACAGCGTGATTTATCCCAGTCATCACTACGATTTACCTCTGTTAGGGATTGATTTTTTATCCTTTGGGAAAGTCAAAAACCTGATTGTGCTTGATTTCCAGCCTTTGTTTCAGGATGAAGATTATCAAAAAAAATATATATTTCCGCTGAAATCTCTGCATGATCAATACCCGGATTTGGCGCAAAACTTAGAAATGAAGTTTTACGATGCCAACCAGTATTTTTCTAAATACCTATTGTTTGCCAAAACCGACCCTGAAACAGTGGCAACGCGAGTTTTTGAAGCTTTTCAGGATTATTTAAACTTGTATTGGCAAATGTTAGCAGATGTCAAACCGCTCCAAGACCCTGAAGATATCCAACGGATTGTCAAAGCCCAAAAAGACTATGACCAATATAGTGCAGACCGCGATCCAGCATCTGGTTTGTTTAGCAGTTACTTTGGTCATGAATGGGCAGAACGCTTTCTCCATGAATTCTTATTTGAAGATGCTGTTCCCCTAGCAGTCGGTGCCGGCAAAAGATGACCGAAGTGACGCTTTATCAACCATTTCTCGATTATGCGATCGCCTATATGCGATCGCGTTTGGATTTACAGCCCTATCCTATCCCCACTGGGTTTGAGTCCAAGAGTGCTGTTGTGGGCAAGGGAAAGAATCAAGAAGAGGTTGTCACCACGAGTTATGCCTTTCAAACTTCAAAATTACGGCAAATTCGGGCAGCTCACGTGCAAGGTGGCAATTCGCTGCAAGTGCTGAATTTTGTGATTTTCCCGCGTCTCAACTACGATTTACCATTTTTTGGGGCAGATTTAGTGACATTGCCAGGAGGACATCTAATTGCTTTGGATATGCAGCCCCTATTTCGGGATGATTCAGCATACCAGGCAAAATATACTGAACCAATTTTGCCCATTTTCCACGCCCATCAACAACATTTGTCTTGGGGAGGAGATTTTCCCGAAGAAGCACAGCCTTTTTTCTCTCCCGCTTTTTTGTGGACTCGTCCTCAAGAAACGTCTGTAGTAGAGACTCAGGTCTTTGCCGCTTTCAAAGACTATTTGAAAGCTTATCTCGATTTCGTAGAACAGGCAGAACCTGTAACAGATTCACAAAATTTAGTAGCCATTGAGCAAGCCCAACTACGATACCTGCGATATCGGGCTGAAAAAGACCCAGCGCGAGGAATGTTTAAACGCTTCTATGGTGCCGAATGGACTGAGGAGTATATCCACGGCTTTTTATTTGACCTAGAGAGAAAATTAACAACTATATAATTAGAGGCTCTTTGACTGCACTCAGTGCTGAGTACCTCGTTACTGAAGACTCATCCAAGTCACGTTAAACTAGGAAAATAATCTCAGTTATACCAATTCAAAAAATTTTTGCGACATGATCCGCTGACGCGCACCTTTCCCGATGCCTTAGAACGGATTGGGGAGGGATATTATCTATATGTTATGTGTTGCATTCGTTTTCAAATTGGTATTAGCTGTACTTAAACTAGTTTGGCTTCATAATGGTTTCCACCTTTCCCAATCCCTCTTCTGTTGATCTATCTCGCATCCGACTTTCGATCCGCTCATTGCAACCGCAATTAGTAGAGTGGCGGCGACGATTGCATCAACAACCAGAGTTGGGTTTTCAAGAAAAACTGACTGCTGAGTTTGTATCAAAAAAGCTGCAAGAATGGGGAATTGAGCATCAAACTGGCATTGCCCACACTGGCATTGTGGCCACCATCAAAGGTGATAAACTCAGCACTCAGCACTCAGCACTCAGCACTGACAAAGTTTTAGCGATTCGTGCGGATATGGATGCTTTGCCAATCCAAGAACTCAACGAAGTGCCGTATAAATCGCAGCATGATGGAGTGATGCACGCTTGTGGACATGATGGTCATACAGCGATCGCTTTAGGTACAGCTTATTATCTCCAACAGCATCGCCAAGACTTCTCTGGGATCGTAAAAATTATTTTTCAGCCAGCGGAAGAATCACCAGGAGGTGCAAAGCCGATGATTGAAGCTGGAGTTTTGAAAAACCCAGATGTTGAAGCCATTATTGGTTTGCACTTGTGGAATAATTTGCCTTTAGGAACAGTGGGTGTGCGCGCTGGTGCATTGATGGCAGCTGTGGAATGCTTTAACTGCACAATTTTGGGTAAAGGTGGACACGGCGCGCTACCACATCAAACTGTTGACTCCGTTGTTGTTGCTGCCCAAATCGTCAATGCCTTGCAAACCATTGTTGCTCGGAATGTTAATCCCATTGATTCAGCAGTAGTCACAGTAGGCGAACTTCATGCTGGAACCAAACGTAATGTGATTGCTGATACAGCGAGAATGAGTGCTACCGTCAGGTATTTTAATCCTAGTTTGAAAGGCTTTTTTAAGCAGCGTGTCGAGCAGATTATTGCTGGAATTTGTCAGAGTCATGGTGCAAATTATGACTTAGAATATTGGTCACTTTATCCACCAGTAATTAATGATATTAAAATAGCAGAACTAGTGCGATCTGTAGCAGAAGAAGTGGTAGAAACTCCTGTGGGTATTGTGCCAGAATGCCAAACTATGGCTGCTGAAGATATGTCCTTTTTCTTAGAAGAAGTTCCTGGTTGTTATTTCTTTCTCGGTTCTGCTAATCCCGCGAAAGACTTAGCATATCCTCATCATCATCCCCGGTTTGATTTTGACGAAACCGCCTTGGCAATGGGTGTGGAAATATTTGTTAGATGCGTGGAAAAGTACTTTGTTTCATCTCATTAGTCATTAGTCATTTGTCCGTTGTAGTCACAAATGACAAAGGACAAATGACCAACGACGACCATAACAAAAATTTTTACAACCTCATTTAGGATGGCTATATCTCTAATTCGTGACTATCGGTTTCTGTTTATTGCTAACTTCTAAAGGCAGGAAAATCGTCATCACTTCCCCATAGTGTGGACGCTGGCGCACAATTAGTTTGCCACCGATCGCCTGAAACAAGTGCTTGGTTGCAGCGATATTCAAACTAATCGTACCTGTTTCTGGTTGGAACATCAGCAGTTGGCCTAGAGCCTTGCGAATTGGTGGTGTTGCAGGTATGGCGGCTTTATTTGAATCTTTGCATCGGAATTGCGGCGATAATTGTAACTTCAGTTGATCTCCTGCGGGGATAACTTGTACTTGAATATGGCTGCCAGCCGGTAAGCTGCGAGTAAAATTTTCCATCAAACCAGTGAGAACCTGATCCAACATGGTGGGATTGCTCACTACTGTTGGTAATTGCTGGGGTAAAATAACATTTAAAGTTAAGTTCCGCCGATGCGCTGCTTGTTCCCAACGGGGAATGCTCTGCTGCAACACTTGATCTAAAGACATCGGCGTGAGTTGAGTTTTTGACGATTTTGTTGAGGCAGTAGTTTCCAGTTCTGCGGCCTTAAACAGCAATTCCATGCGGTCAATTTGCTCGGTACACTCGTGATCGATAATTTTTAAGCGATTGATCGCGCTAGCATCTAAGTCTCGCCGCTTTAACAGCAGACGAGTCATGGTGCGAATAGTTGTTAAAGGTGTACGGACTTCGTGAGCGAAGGCTTGGAGCAATTCTACATCAGGATTTGGGGATTGGGCACTTGTACTGAGCGACTCGTGCCGACTTGTGCCGAGCGAAGTCGAGGTAGCAGAGCCGAGGTAAGTCGTTGGCGCAGTCTCTCCAAGAGTTGTATTGGGCATTGGGGACTGGGCATTGGAGAAAAGTCTTCTCCCCTGCTCCTCTGCTCCTCTGCTTTTCTGCTTTTCTGCTTCGTCCCCAGTCCCTAATAAAGAGTCTCTATTCTCTTCTGGTTCTGTTAATTCCTGAAGCAATAACTGACTAAAGTGAATCATCATACGGTAGTCTGGTGCTACCGGAGAATACTGTTCTACTAATGCGTCCAAGCGCGCGAAAAATTCTGGATTAGCCAGCATTACCCGTGCCCCTAGCGATCGCCAAGCCTGCTGCACTATCTCTGGCTCAAAAGAAAATGAAAAGGTTTTTTTACCGTCTTTGTGAGTTGCTAAAATTAGTACTAATCTGAATTTATCTGTAAAAACCAAGCAAAACTGTTCTGCTCCGAGCGGATCGGCAGGTAGTAAAGGAAGTACCGATTCATTGGGAGCAACATCTTCATTGACAGACGCAATTGCACCTGGCATCTGAAATGGCATCAGCGCCAAAGGGTTAAATGGTTTTGCTGTAAAAGTTACTGTTTGTAAACTTTGAGTTAATTTTGGTTGACTAAACAAAGGTGCTGGTGCGGATAAAACTAATCCTTGGGTTGTGTCAACTGAAGGGTCTGCTAAAGTATTTAATAGCAAATGTTCTGTCGCTGCGAGGCTGATACGCCACTGCTGCTCTGCTTTAGCAGGTGAACATTCTGCCACACTTGATTGATTTTGGGCCAAGATTTCGCTCAGGCTTGGCAATATCCATTGGTACACAGGCTTTCACCCCTTAATTCAAGAGCGACTAACAGCGTCTAGGTTAGACATTTCACTACTATCTAAGAGGTTATAGCTATTTGTATACTGATGACAGTGGTAGAACCGAACAATTCAGGGGCAATTACCCTCTAACTGCGATGTCTACGATGGGCTACACCTACGCACTTAAGGGTTGAAAAACATTGGCACTGACTTTTACCGATAGGTATTGCGATCGCCAACTGATGAATGTGCTGGTTTCGCTACTCGAATTGGGATTGTAATTACAAACTCTGCACCTTGTCCCGGTGATGAAATACATTGCAAAGATCCACCATGCTTGTCAGTAATTATCTGGTAACTTATTGATAGACCCATACCAGTTCCCTTCCCAACTGGTTTCGTGGTGAAAAAAGGGTCAAATAAACGCGACTGGATTTCTTCTGGAATTCCTACCCCATTATCAACAATCCGAATAATTACATTTTCATTTACCTGAAGAGAAGAAATGCGAATCAAGGGATTTGGACAAAGTTCTTTTTGGAAACAATCTTCTAAAGCATTGATCGCATTTGCTAAGATGTTCATAAATACCTGATTCATTTGCCCTGCAAAACACTGGATTTGAGGTATTTCACCATATTCTTTAATCACTTTAATTTCAGGGCGATTATTTTGTAGTTTCAGACGGTGTTGCAAAATTAATAGAGTACTGTCGATTCCTTCATGGAGATCAGCCGTTTTGAACTCAGCTTCATCCAAACGAGAGAAAATTCGGAGACTGAGAACAATTTCCCGAATGCGTTTAGCCCCCATCTTCATTGAGGTTAACATCTTAGGCAAATCTTCTGTTAGGTACTCAATATCTGCTTCTTCGTGAGCATTTTTAATTTCTGGCTCTGGGTTGGGATAATGATTTTGATAAAGCTTAATTAACAGCAGCAGTTGTTGAGTGTAATCATCAGTGTGTTGCAGATTGCCGTAGATAAAATTAACTGGATTGTTGATTTCATGGGCAACTCCTGCTACTAGTTGACCCAGACTCGACATTTTTTCAGATTGAATTAATTGGATTTGGGTTTTTTGCAGGTCTTTCAGAGCTTGCTGAAGTTCTGCTTCTGTCTGCTGACGCTCAACAATCTCGTCTCGTAATTGTTCGTTGGCATTGACCAATTCATCTCTGGAATGTTGCAGATCGTCCGCCATTTTGTTGAACGAGGTAGCTAACTCGCCAATCTCATCCTGGGAGCAAATATTAACTCTGGTATCCAGCTTACCTTCAGTCAGATTTACCACTGCTTGCTGGAGTTGTTTAATCGGTTTTGAAATGCTTCTAGAGATCAAATAGCCTAGTAATAGTGCCAGGATGCCACATACCAAACTGATAACTGACGTAGCAACAATATTTTTTTTGGCTGTTGCTAGGGCAACTTCATAAAGCGGTGTATATTCTAAAATTACTGCACCAACTGTTTCACCCTTGGCTGTCTTAAAAGGAACAGCAATCAATCGAATCCCATTTGGGTACTCAGGACTGAACTCAATATATGTTCTTGGTATACCATCTTGAATAGTTTTCCCAACTTCATTATTGCGATCGCGATCTAATCGCGTACCAATGTCTTCTGGAACTACATCTGCCAGAATGATTTTATTGCGGTCTACAATCTCCAGAGTGCGCTGACGTTTCTTGTGTAACGAGATAACATGGTCTTGCAATTCCGCTAACATCTTATCTCGCGATCCGATTTCGTAGTATTCATCAAGTTCATGACTTACGAAATATGCCACTAGTCCAGCAACTTCTTCAGCCTTTTGTTGAGCAATATACTTAGCTATTTTCAATTGTTGATGGGCATTAATCGCACCAGTAATTACTGAGAGAGTCGCTATTCCTAGAATTCCCGAAATTAATTTCTGACTAATTTTCATCCCTTGCTCGAAACCTCAAGTACTGGCTACTGCGCTAATTCAGTTCTAGGGAATTTGCGCTTTTCCTAAAATTCCCAGATGTGTGCCTGAAAGCTACAGAGTCAACAGCCATTAGCCAAATCTTTAATCTGGTTCCTTTTTGATGATGTGGATTACCGATAGCGTACCCCTGCGGCGAAACGACGCGTAGCGTCTTTGACAGGAGAAGCGGGAACGCACTAAAGGTAGTCTTATCCAGTACAATCTTGTCACCTTCAGAACTATTGAAGTCAGTAATAGTATCAACACCAACAACAGTAGACATATCCGCAAATTAGCAAATGTATGCTAGGAATAGGTTTTAACCATTATTTGGGGCTGGCGATCGCTGACAATAGTTTGAGGATAGAATCAGGGTTTCAAGGCGAAGAGTCACATTTTTCTCAAAATTTTTATCCCAAATACAATTAAATATATTTTTTAAATAGCTCTTTTTAACTATTAAAACATAATAAAAATACCTAGTTAATTCGTAGGTCTTTCTATAGGCTGTTCTGCGCTATCTACAATTAATTTGTATTCTAATAAACCTCTTGCATAAGTCGAATAAACCCCCTTTATCCCCCCGATATATTGGCGGTAAACTTGAAATCTTGCCCCCTCCCCAATACATACGGGTAGGTTGGGGAGGGGTGATTCAAGGATTTTTGCAAGAGACTCCATAAGCTGCGCTTACAAGGAACAATGAAAATAATCTGGCAATGATTTTGCGTTGTTTCAGCCTCTATTTTTAAGGCAAGTCTAATAATGATTGGCACAGCCTCTCGTAGACATCGTATTTTTTAGGTAGATTAGCAATAGACTATCTCAAGGGCACTTTATGACTTCTTTTGATTCAGCTAAAGATTTGGTACTAGTTGCTGGTGCTACAGGTGGAGTCGGGCAATTAGTAGTAGGCAAGTTACTCGAAAAGGGTTTAAAAGTTCGCATTCTGACACGCAATGCCGCAAAAGCTGAAGAGATGTTTAACCAAAAAGTGGAAATTGCCGTTGGTGATATCCGCCAGCCAGCTACACTGCCAGCTGCAATGCCAGGTGTTACCCACATCATAAATTGTACTGGAACTACTGCCTTTCCCTCTGCACGATGGGAGTTTGACGAAACCCCGAACTTGATTGAATGGGGAATTATTTTCCTTAATCCCAAATCTAGTGAAGCAAAAGCAAAGAATAGTCCAGCAAAAATCGATGCTCAAGGTACCAGAAACCTAGTAGCAGCAGCACCCCAGAATTTGAAGCGATTCGTTTTCGTCTCTTCTTGTGGAATTCTCCGTAAAAATCAGTTTCCTTTTAGTATTCTTAATGGTTTTGGCGTGTTGGATGCCAAACAAAAAGGCGAAGAGTCCATTATTAATTCCGGATTACCTTACACCATTATCCGCCCAGGACGCCTCATTGACGGGCCCTATACCTCATACGACCTCAACACCCTCCTTAAGGCAAAAACTGGGGGTAAATACGGTGTCGTTATAGGTACTGGGGATACACTTTCGGGTGATGCCAGCCGGATTGATGTCGCAAACGCTTGTGTAGAATGCCTTTTTCAACCAAGTAGTTCTAAGAAAATTTTTGAAATAGTCAACCAAGGACAAAGGCCACCTGTGATTAACTGGGAAACTCTTTTTTCTGGGATTGAGTAAGTACTGAGTGCTGAGTTGTGAGTGCTGAGTGCTGAGTTGTGAGTGCTGAGTTGTGAGTGCTGAGTGCTGAGTGTTGAGTGCTGAGTGCTGAGTTATTATTCTCTCCCATACTCTATACTTCTCTACGAGAGGCTGCGCCAACGGCTTTTCTACGAGACGCTGTTCGCGTTCGCGGTTCCTGAGCGTAGTCGAAGGGCAGTACAGGTGTTCAATCCCGAATACTTACTGCTTCTGTAGTTTATTGCCTCAAAAGACGGCAAACACCACTCGGACGTTACGGTTCACCCTAATTACTGAAAGTATTAATTCTTCTACATTAGACAGAGTGAAGACAAATTAATCCATGAACCAACTAAAAACACAATTTAGTTAGTTTAACCGTCCCAAGCAAGGTTCGGGAAACCACCCTTCATGGACTGGCTACCACTAAGCTTCAGTATATATATCAGCATAGTCTGGAGTTTTAACCCCAGGAAAGCCAAATCAAAGGTATTCATGCTGAACTGGCTGATTTATTGACCCTGTTGGTTCAAAATTTAGTGCTTTATATTCTCATTCATTCATTTGTAGTTATACGGAGCCAGCACCTAAAATGGCAAAAGTAGTTGGAATTGACTTAGGAACAACGAACTCCTGCGTGGCAGTGATGGAAGGTGGTAAACCCACAGTAATTGCTAATGCTGAAGGTTTTCGGACAACGCCATCAGTAGTCGCATTTGCGAAAAATGGCGACAACTTGGTTGGCCAAATCGCCAAACGCCAAGCGGTGATGAACCCCGAAAATACGTTTTACTCAGTCAAGCGCTTTATCGGTCGCCGCTACGATGAAGTGGGTAACGAAGCTACGGAAGTTTCTTACAAAGTTCTCAGCAGCAACGGCAATGTCAAATTAGATTGTCCAATCGCTGGTAAACCGTTCGCTCCTGAAGAAATTTCTGCAAAAGTTCTTCGCAAACTAGTTGAAGATGCGAGTAAATACCTGGGTGAAACCGTAACCCAAGCTGTAATCACTGTTCCCGCTTACTTCAACGACTCGCAACGGCAAGCGACAAAAGACGCTGGTAAAATTGCCGGGATTGAAGTTCTGCGGATTATCAACGAGCCTACCGCTGCTTCTCTGGCTTATGGGTTTGACAAGAAGAGTAACGAAACCATCCTAGTATTTGACCTTGGTGGTGGTACTTTCGACGTATCCGTGCTGGAAGTAGGAGACGGAGTTTTTGAAGTACTAGCTACATCTGGTGATACTCACCTTGGTGGTGACGACTTTGACAAAAAAATAGTTGACTTCTTAGCTGAGAAGTTCAAGAAAGCCGAAGGTATTGACCTGCGAAAAGACAAACAAGCTTTACAACGTCTGACGGAAGCCGCAGAAAAAGCCAAAATTGAGCTTTCTAGCGTCACTCAAGCAGAAATTAACCTACCATTTATCACCGCTACCCAGGATGGGCCTAAGCACCTGGATACAACCCTGACTCGCGCTCAGTTTGAAGAACTTTGCTCTGACTTAATCGACCGTTGTCGTATTCCTGTAGAAAACGCCCTCCGCGATGCCAAGTTAACCAAAGGCGATATTGATGAAGTGGTGTTAGTTGGTGGTTCTACCCGGATTCCCGCAGTTCACCAAGTTGTGAAGCAGGTATTGGGTAAAGACCCCAACCAAAGCGTTAACCCTGATGAAGTCGTAGCAGTTGGTGCAGCCATTCAAGCCGGAGTACTGGCTGGTGATGTAACTGGCATCTTGCTGTTAGACGTGACACCTCTATCTTTGGGTGTGGAAACATTGGGCGGCGTGATGACCAAAATTATCCCCCGCAACACCACAATTCCCACCAAGAAATCGGAAGTCTTCTCCACCGCTGTGGATGGACAAACCAACGTAGAAATTCACGTTCTCCAAGGTGAACGCGAATTCTCCAACGATAATAAGAGCTTGGGAACCTTCCGCCTCGATGGTATTCCTCCTGCACCACGTGGCGTACCTCAAATTGAAGTGGTCTTCGACATTGATGCTAACGGTATCCTTAACGTCACTGCTAAGGACAAAGGTACTGGTAAAGAACAGTCCATCAGCATAACTGGCGCTTCCACTCTGGATAAAAATGACGTTGACCGGATGGTGAGAGAAGCTGAACAGAACGCTTCATCTGACAAAGAGCGGCGTGAAAAGATTGAACGCAAGAACCAAGCTGACTCTTTGGCATACCAAGCTGAGAAGCAGTTACAAGAATTGGGCGATAAAGTTCCCGATGCTGACAAGACTAAAGTCGAAGGTTTGGTGAAAGAACTGCGGGAAGCTGTTGCTAAAGAAGACGATGAGCAAATCAAGAAGCTCACCCCAGAATTGCAACAAGCGTTATTCGCTGTTGGTAGCAACATCTATCAACAAGCTGGTGCTAGTGCTAGTGCGGGTGCGGGTGCTACATCTGGCGGTGAACCTCAAGATAGTAGTTCCTCTAGTTCTAGTAATGGCGACGATGTAATTGACGCTGATTTTACAGAGAGCAAATAATTCCTTTACTTCTTTTGGGAAGATTGTTTAGTTCGACCTCATATTACCCACTCAGACAAATGCCTGAGTGGGGATTTTTTTTTAGGAGTTAGAGGTTAGAAGTTAGGAGTTAGGAGTTTGAAGTCTAGAGTTAGAGTAGAACTAATATTAGTAACTCTTGCTCTTAATTCTTACTTTATTCCTAACTCCTCACTCTCAATTCCTAACTCCCTTATGCCATATCCACAAGCGCCTTGGATACTTCAAGGCTATGCTATCCAAACTCTGCATTTGGTAAATATTGACCAAGTGCGTCCTTTGATTCCTTTAGAGTTAGAAATTCTTTCTATATGGCCTGGTAAAACTCTCGCTAGCGTGTATTTATCTCATTATGGGTCAGGCTCAGTACTGGAGTATAGTGAGTTAATTGTTGTTCCAGCTTTGGTGAATTACCAAAGAAAAATCGGTGGTTGGGTTTCGCACATTTATGTAGATAATGCTGATTCGGTGGCTGGTGGTCGAGAAATTTGGGCACTACCAAAGGAACTAGCTAAGTTTACCTGGGAACAGGGGAAGTATGTTACTGTACATCAGGAAAATCGGAAGTTGTGTAGTCTTAGATATGATCGGCAAAGCTTGGCATGGAAACAGTGGTTAAGTGCCTCTGCTTTCAGCGCCAAGGATACTGATTTGCTGATATTCCCTGCTGAAGTTGAGTCTGTATTGGGTTTGATTGGTTCTAAATTAAAAATCCCCGCTGAAAGTCCTTTTTCTGGAATAGGTTTAGGTCAGCCTTGGTTAACTGTGCGTTGTGAGCAGATGAGTTTGCAGGTTGATGCCCCAAAAGTGGTAGGCCAGATGGGTATTAATACTTCCCGGTCAGACATTTTTAATTCGGAATCGGGTTTTGGGAAAAGGGAAAAGGGGAAGGTTTAAAGGTTTTTTCTTTCCTCTTTCTCCTTAACCGAAATGGATTCTTGAGAAATTTATACCAATTCGATTAATGATTGCAATACATGCTTGGGTAAAGACGCGATGAATCGCGTCTCTACAAATGCTCTATTTGTCGCATTCTTTTTTCAAATTGCTATTATTTTATGCGATCGCACTTTCAATAACAGCATCATTTTAGGCAATGTTTGCGGCGAAGGTAGCGATCGCTCTTTTCCACCTTGGATTATAAAATATACTAACTTCCCAACATCTGCAAGTTATGCAAAGTGGCATAAAGCCCTCCTTGTTGCAGTAGTTGCTCGTGACTTCCCTGTTCGATTAATTCGCCGCGCTTGAGAACAAAAATCCGGTCTACATTACGAATTGTAGACAAGCGGTGAGCGATAATAATGGCGGTACGTCTGAGCAAAAGCTGGTTTAATGCCTCTTGAACTGAAGCTTCTGTACCAACATCCAAACTAGCGGTAGCCTCATCTAGTACCAAAATTTGCGGATTGCGAATGGCAGCCCGCGCAAAGGCTAAAAGTTGCTTTTGACCACTAGAAATATTTGTGCCCCGTTCTCGAAGTTGAGTATCATACCCTTGGGGTAATTCTTCTATAAACTGGGCAATATTGGTTTCTTCTGCTGCTTGTTGAATCTGTTCAATGGTATAGCCATCTCCTAAAGAAATGTTGCTTTTAACATCGCCAGCAAACAAAAAGCCTTCTTGTAAAATTACTGCCATGTAGCGCCGCAGTTCTGCTTGTGGTACTTCCCGTATGTCTACGCCATCTATGAGAATGCGTCCTTGGGTGGGTTCGTAAAGGCGGCACAAAAGCCGGATGATCGAAGTTTTACCCGCACCTGTAGGGCCGACTAACGCCACTTTTTCACCAGGATGAATGGTAAAATCTAAGTCTTTAATTACGTAATCATCATTTTTGTAAGCAAACCAGACATGATCGAAGCGAATCTCTCCCAGTTCTGGAGGAGAAGTGAGGTCTGGAGATTCTAGATTAGCCACGATCTCATCTATGTAGCCAAATTTCGCATCAAATATTGAGAAGCGGACATTGGCGCGATCGCGAATTTCTATCGGTTCATCTAATATATCGCCTACCCGTTCTATGGCAGTGAAACCAGCTTGAATTACTGTAAATTTTTCGGCAAAAGCCCTTAAAGGGTCAAATAATCGCTGGGCATACAATACAAATGTCGATAAAGTCCCGAAAGTCAAGCTTTTTTCCAACAGCAACCAACCACCTACGCACAAAACACCTGCGATCGCAATCAGTCCAATCCATTCTAAGGTTGCTGAAACAAATGAATCATAAAAGATGGTTTTATCCATTTGCTGAGTGTAGTTGCTGTTTGTCGCACGAAACAATTCGGCATTAAATTTTTCTCTACGAAACAACTGCACGACGTTAATACCAAGTACATTTTCTTGTAGCTGTGAATTCAGAATAGAGAGTTCTTCTCGCCCTTTGTAATTGGCTTTGCGGTACTGTTTTTGAATGTAAACAATTACCCAGCTAGTTGGTAACAGCATCAATACCAGTAAGCAAGAAAGTTGCCACTGGATGGAAAACATTAAACCCAAAGTCACCAGCATTAAAAACAAATCGGATATAATGCCAACTGCCCCAGTCGAAAAGACATCGCCTAACACTTCCACATCGCTGGTGATTCTGGTAATTAATTTACCTACGGGTGTGCGGTCAAAAAAGCGCACTGCTAGAGATGTTACATGCTGAAATAAGTCTTGGCGAATTGCTGCGGTGATTTGTTGCCCTAGCTTTTGGACTATATAACCTTGAAAACCTGTCAACATCAATTGGATTGCGATCGCAATTACCAATAATCCCTCTAGGATATTTAGCCCTTGCGAGAAGGGACGATTCCGGAAAAGTTCGTAAGTGCTTGGTTCATTACGAATCAGAGAGATTACTTGGCCAATCAAGAAAGGTTGTACGGCATTAGCTAGTGCGATCGGTACGAGTAGGCACATCGACAGCGCCAGTAGCCGTCCGTTACGACGGGCATAAGGCACCAAACGCAAAAATAACCGCCAGTCATTTTCACGCCGACGCTCTGGTGTATAAGATTTTTTGAGAGATTGGTAGATGCTCATAGTAAGAGCATTATATTAATGTTTGGAAAAAAACACGCTTGTTTAAAGTAGTGTTTATTTTCCTACTCTGATACCATGCCTGAGATAGAAACTGCAAGACTACTACTAAGACCTTATATTCCTCAATGTTTGGACGGTTTTCTTTACGTAGGGTAATTATGCTTGAGATAGAAACTGTGCAGTTGCAAGTATAATCATTTTCAATCCGGTGAGGTATAGGTATGCAAATAGACCTAACCCCCTAACCCCCTTCCCGAAGCAGGGTGGTTTCATACGAAAAAAGAAAAATACATAAGTCTTGATTTCTCGTTTTGTGTCCAACCTTTTTCCCTCTCTCCAAACCTCTCCCCCACGGGGGGAGAGGCTTTGAAACCCAGTTTTAATTTATTCTTTGCTTGTATAAAACCACCCTGCCTTCCCGAAGCGGGAAGGGGGGAACAATTCAAAGCCTCTCTCCTTTTAGGAGAGAGGTTTGGAGAGAGGTCAAAATTGTACTTCACGCTTGTCGAGAACCGCTATAAGGCACTGATCTCTAAACGCTGAAAGCCTTTTCAAATCTAGTTTCCAGCCTCTGGGCTGGAAATGCGCTTCAAGGGAGGCTCTGCCTCTAGGACGGCATTCCCAGTCTGAGACTGGGAAACAGACAACGAGACAATATGTAAAAGCTGGTTCTAGGCTGGCTTTGACGTTAAGTTGACACCAATGAATCCTATGCGCCCCTACAGCATTTGTATTAATTGCTTCATAAATATTCCTGTAAGTATGAAAAAATAGCATACTTATCTGTTTAAGTCTTATATCTAAAGATAGAAGATTAAGGTTAAAATTTGGGAAACCTAAGAGGGGTTCATTCCCAAGAGATGTTCTACCTACTTATCGCAGAAAGCAACTGAGGTCAGATGACGCAACCTTTAAATCAAGTCAGAGAATGGGAACTACGTCGTGACGAAGCAAACCGTTATTACCAACGAGGGAAATTCCAAGAGTCTCTCGATCTTGCAACCAAAAATTTATATTTGGCTAGAGCAATTCCAGACCGAGCCAGAGAAGGTTATACATTAAACGACCTCGGTTTAGCTCACCTCAGTTGCTGGCAACCTCAAAAAGCATTAGAGCGCTTTTATCAGGCGCTTTCGGTTGCTGTTGAAATTGGCAACGCGCCAGCAGAGGCAACTGCACTTAGCAATCTGGGTTCTACCTACAGCCGTCTTGGACGCTTTTCGCAAGCGTTGGAATATTTTGACAAAGCACTGCCAATCTTTAGGCGATCGCAAGATACTCAAAGTGAAGTTTCTACTCTTAATGATGTCGCGCTAATTTATACGCGTTTAGGAGAACCAAAACGGGCACTATTGCTACAACACCAAATTTTGAGGATGCGGCGATTGTTAGGTGACTTTTCTGGTGAGGCAACAACGCTCAATGGCATTGGATTTGCCTACAATGTTTTAGGCAAGTTTGAGCAAGCGCTAGAATTTTTTCAAGCAGCACTACCAATTCAACGAGCTGTCAAGAATTTGCTTGGAGAAGCAACCACCTTGAACAATATTGCTTCTATCTATCATGATTTAGGACAACCGAAACAAGCGCTGTTGCTCTACTATCAAGTTCTTTTAACACGTCGAGCAATCAGCGATCGCGCAGGTGAAGCAACAACCCTTCACAACATTGGTTTTACCTACAGCACCCTGGCAGAGCATCGCCAAGCAATGAAGTTCTACAAGCAAGCCATTGGGATTTACCAAGAACTGGGCGATAATCTCGGAGAAATTTCAACCTTGCTAAATATGGGAAGCGTTTACGCCAGCACGAAACGCAAAAAAATGGCGCGATCGTGCTACCAAAATGCCCAAGAGTTAGCAGAGCAAATTGAATATCAGCCACTTTTAGAAAAAGTACAGCAGTTCATAGATTCTCTGTAGCGTCCAGTTCCCCTTCTCCCGTATTGGGCTAAGGTGTACACACAAGTCCTTCTGACCCCCTCTAACTCCCCCTTGCCAAGGGGGAGAACTGGATATTTCCCCCCTTGCCAAGGGGAAGAACCGGATATTTCCCCCCTTGCCAAGGCAGGGCTGTTTCATTCGTTCAGATCGCGATTTTGTCAACAGTATCAGCCAAAAATTTGAGTAAGTTGGTAATCGAAAAATTACGGCTTCAACCGATAAATTTAAGTGCGATCGCCTGGTTTTTGTCTGAATTGGATTGTTAACAACCTGATTTTTTTGACTGATACGCTTGTAAATTAAGGACTTTTAGGGAATGAAACAGCCCTGCTTGCCAAGGGGGAGAACCGGATATTTCCCCCCTTTACAAGGCAGGGCTGATTCATTCCATTTCAAACAGGATTTGTCAAGATGGTTAGCAAGAAAATTGTAAGTAAGCGTGACGAAGAGATGAATATTTAAGCACTGAAATATCAGTAAAATAGTTGGTTTCATCGGCACGCTAGTAACAAAATAACTAATTTTTAATTGCTATAACCCTTGATTTTTAAAGCTCTTTGGGGAATGAAACAGCCCTGCTTTACAAGGGGGGATTAAGGGGGGTAAATCCAGGATTGGGGCTTCATTATCAAGATGTATGTACACTGTAGCCCGTATTGGAAGAAGGGGTTAGGGAATGAGGGCAACTTTACTAGTGAAATTAAATATGTGTTATGCAGAACCCTTGTAGAGACGTAGCACTTGCTATGTCTCTAAATTCTTTTTTGCCCTAGCTACAATACCAAAGTTGTAGCTAGAACAAAGACATCTATGAAAGCTTACGAAATTCAAAGCAATGCCGGGATTGATGCTTTGGCATTAGTCGATCGCCCCCAAGCAAAACCCGCACCTGGACAAGTTCTGATTCAAGTTAAAGCAACATCTTTAAATTATCGCGATCTGCTGGTTATTGAAGGAGCTTACGGTGCTGGACAGAAATATCCGTTAATTCCCATGTCTGACGGTGCGGGAGAAGTGGTGGCGGTGGGGGAAGGTGTGACACGGGTGAAAATAGGCGATCGCGTCGCTGGTATTTTCTTCCAAGACTGGATTTATGGCTCTTTAACCAAAGAGAAAATGAAATCCGATCTCGGAGGCGGTATTGATGGAATGCTAGCTGAGTATGTCGTATTACACCAAGATGGTTTAGTGATATTACCTGACCACTTATCCTATATTGAAGGTGCAACTTTACCTTGTGCAGCAGTCACAGCTTGGCACGGACTTGTAACAAAAGGCAATATTAGTGCAGGCGATAGTGTTTTATTACTCGGTACTGGAGGAGTTTCAATTTTTGCTCTCCAGTTTGCCAAGATACATGGTGCTAGAGCGATTATTACTTCTAGCAGTGATGAAAAGTTAGCACGAGCAAAACAGCTTGGTGCTGATGAGACAATCAACTACAAAACAACACCAGATTGGGAAAAGCAAGTTTATCAATTAACCAATCGCACAGGTGTAGATCATGTGGTTGAGGTAGGCGGTGCAGGTACTCTGCCAAAATCGTTACAAGCAGTCCGCATTGGGGGACGTATTAGTTTGATTGGCGTATTGTCAGGTAGAGGAAATCAAATTGACCCCATGCCAATACTTTTTAAGAGTTTAACAGTTCAGGGGATTTATGTTGGCAGTCGGGAAATGTTTGAGGCGATGAATCAGGCGCTGCAACAGCATCAAATCAAACCAATTATCGATCGAGTTTTCCCCTTCAATGAAGCACGAGAGGCTTATCATCACCTCAAAAGTGCGGCTCATTTCGGTAAAGTTGTAATTCGTAATACTTCGGCTACGCTCAGTACAAGTTCGTAATTTTAAAAAGTTTAATTTTATGTCTCAAGTGGGGTTTAAATTCCCACTTGAGACATAATTATTAATTATGTTTAAACAGCAGCGAGAGTAGGCGCAGCGAATTTAGCATATCGCTCGATGTAGAATTCTTTAGAGTGAGCGATCGCTTTCACAGATTCACGCTCTTTCAAAGCATGTTTCCACTGACGTACACGGGTAAATTGCTCTGGTATTCCAAAACCGCGATATTGCTTCAATGCAGCCCAGCGCTCAAACCAAGGAAAATAGGTAAAATCTACCAAACTGATGGATTCACCAAACCAGTAAGGGCCTTCTTTAGAAAGCTTTGCTAAACCTTCGTTTTCAATGAATTCCAGATGTTTATATAGTTCCTGTTTCGCTTCTTCTTGTTTTTCGGAATCTGAACTCCGCAGCAGGGTAGAAAAAGCAGGAACGAATCTGGTGTTAGCAAAATCGATCCAGATGCGAGCTTGTGCCCTATCAATGGGGTTGCTGGGTAACAATGGTGGATTGGGAAATACCTCATCAAGATATTCGTTAATTACCGCTGACTCCCAAACTCGGTTATCGTCATGAGTTATTGCAGGCACTTTACCATAGGGGGAAACTTTGTTAAATCCTTCAGGCTTATTCTGCAAATCAATCTCAATCAAATCGAAGTCAATGCCTTTCTCTTGGAGTACCAAGCGGGTACGGTGAGCATAAGGACAAACAACTGCACTGTATACTTTAATTTCAGCCATGTTTAAGTTCCTTGGTAAATAGGACTTGTTAATCGCCATTGAGAATTGAATTTTCATCCAAAATCCCAAATCTTAAATGGGCATTGGGCATGGGGAATAGGGGATGAGCCTTTAATAGTCGTGAATGAGTCTTTGAACTCCACTCCCCTGCTCCTCTGCCCCCCTGCCCCCTGCCTCCTGCCCCCTGCCTTCTCCTAAAGCCAGGGCACTTCTTCAGGTGCATAACGGAAGGCGCGGAAGACTGTATTTTGCTCTCCACGAGTTACCGGCGATTTTTCACCTGGGATATTCCGAGTTGCAAAATAGGGATTGATGTATTCCCAAACAATCTCTCCTGCAACTGTCACCTCGAATATCCGGCCGTAAGCACCTTCTGTAATCAAGGTATTGCCATTGGCCAAACGTTGCGCTCCTGATATATATGCACTGAAGAAATTTTGGGGCGGATTGTCGGTGTATTCCCAAACTATTTCTTTGGTTTGACGGTTCACCTCAATCACACGAGAAAAATTGAGAGCAATGTTACGGCGATGTGCGCCATTGTCGAAAATCAAGATATTACCGTTAGCTAGTTCGTTCGGGAAGTGCTGCTGTGCTAGCACGTCATCGCCCAGCGTCCAGATGATTTCTCCAGTTTTGCGATCAACAATGACAACTGTGGAGATATTACGAAAGCTCACTATAATGTTGCCATCAGCGAGTTCACCCACAGTATTCCCATGAGTCCATTCATGTCGATGATCCTGGGGTGTAATCGTAAATATATCTGGATCGAGGTGTTCGTGAGCGTGCCAAGTCCAAACGATTTCACCTGCTGGAGTCACCTCATAAAGCACATCAGCATAGATATCACCATTTGGTTCTGTACCTGGTACGCCACCTTTGATGCGGGGAACCAAAGACTGAGGTATCTTTTCAATGGCGAGTAGAATTGTGTTGCCATTAGCTAGTCTGCGTCCATCATGATGATGATCTGGATGCTTATATTCCCAGATAATATTTCCCTTGGGGTCTGCTTCTAAAACAACGCCACTTTTGAATGCAGCCCATAAAGCAAAACGTAGGGGTTCTTCTGGTGGAGTCTTACCATTATAAAAAAGGTTGCCATTGGGCAATAGATAACCGTATAACCCTGGTGGATAAGGTAGATTCCACTGGTGTACTACTTCTCCTTCCAAGTTCAGAAGGTAGACTTCACCTTGACCTGTCAAAGGTGTGAAAAGAGTGTATCCTTTAAATACTTTTTCAGGATTGTAAGCTCTTAAACCAGTACCCCGACGACGAATAGTATTCTGGTCAACTAATGTTGCTGTAAAAGTCATATCCTACCTGCTAAATATCTAGTTTTGCATCTAAGAACTGGGACAGAGTGTATCGAAGACCTTTACTTGTTTCTGAACAATTCACACTCACTACTCAGCACCCAGCACCCAGCACTCACTACTCAGCACCCAGCACTCAGCACTCACTACTCAGCACTCAGCACTCTTATGGTGCTGGATTTGGCGACTGAGCATGAACTATATCCAACTCTTCCAAAATGTCTTTATCGAGAACTACATTCACACTTTCTAAATTCTCTTTAAGTTGTTCCAATGTGGTAGCACCAATAATTGTGCTAGGCACAAACCAACGACTCCGCACAAATGCTAAGGCCAGATGCGCTGGACTTAGTTGATGGCGCTTGGCAATTTCTACATAAGCTGCTACTGCTTGACTGACTTTTGGTTTGAGATAGCGCTGACCAAAATTTTCAAACAAACTGACTCTTGCTTTCTCTGGTTTGCCGTTTAGATATTTGCCAGTCAAGAAGCCAAATGCTAAAGGACTATAAGCTAGTAAGCCAATTTCTTCGTGATAAACTGCTTCTGCTAAAGCTCCCTCAAATACTCGATTTAACAAGTTGTAAGCATTTTGAATCGAAACAACTTTGGGCAAGCCTAATTGTTTAGCAGTGTTACTAAATTGGGCAACTCCCCAAGGGGTTTCGTTACTCAAACCGATATAGCGAATTTTACCAGCTTTAATTACATCGTCAAAAACTGCTAGCTGTTCAGCAATGGGAACCGTTTCTCCCACCTGAGTCGGATCGAACACTGTTTGCCCAAACCTTGGCACGTAGCGATCTGGCCAGTGGATTTGATACAGATCAATATAGTCTGTCTGTAATCTTTTTAAACTATCATCTACAGCTTGTTTAATATTATCACGATCGATTGCTTTGGCTCCTCCACGTACCCATTTAAAGCCTCGACCAGGGCCAGCAATTTTAGTAGCTATAATAAGTTGATCTCTTTGTTGACGCTTTAACCATTCCCCAATATAAGTTTCAGTTAATCCATAAGTTTCAGGACTTGTTGGGACAGGGTACATCTCTGCTGCATCAATAAAATTGACTCCTTGGGTAATAGAATAATCTAGCTGCTCGTGGGCTTCTTCAATAGTATTTTGCTGTCCATAAGTCATAGTACCCAGGCAAATTTCAGAAACTTTTAAGTCACTCTTGCCAAGTTGGTTATACTTCATGTTTCCGCGTTGTTATTCGGTTGGTTTAACAGTGATATTTTTGTTGAAAGTTCTGCACCTTGTCAAGCATGTTATTGTTTTTAATTAACTTAGCTTTAAACACCAACAGGTTTGTACTAACTCAGTATAAATCTCTCAGCAAATTAATATTTTTTAATTACTAAAAATCGACGTGTAAACCGTATAATGCAAGCGCGATTGTTTATTATTTCATAGTTGAACCATATAAGTAAGCTAGTTGTAAGTAATAAAAATCTAAAGTTGGATAAGAAAATACTTGCTTTTATTGAGTATTTGTGAAATGCGGTGTTTTAGCCTCTATTATATATACTACGATAAATCAACTGATTTACAGTAGTATACCAGAGAATCCTTAGGTTTTTCTAGAATTAAGTTTTAATAAATGTTAATATTGAGCTACTAAGTCTTAAATAGCTCGTCTTCCTGGTAGTCAAATATACCCAATCTATCTGAGAGAGTTTACAACGCCTAGTAGCAATGACAAAAAGTTAGGCTGAGGATTTTTTACTGCGATCGCTTCCACCGATGCTCATATACACATCAATGTAATTGAGATAACAAAATAAGTTAAACTTTATGCTTAAAAGTCATAACCTTTGCTGAGATGATTATGATACTTTTGATGTATTAAAGTTAAAGTTATAAACTAGCATACTAATAGTTGTCAGGAGTCACACAACCAATAGCTAAAACCCTTTTTTTTTAGAAACCGCTAGTAAGTGGGTTGCTCAAAATCTGGTGTTTTTGCTATTAGAAACAACTAGTTGATTTATGTTATGCTGCATATGATATGTTTAGAAAAGTATCAATATTTATTAAAACTTTTTTAGAAAATACATCTTTTGACGTTAGGATTCAGATTATTGATTTTTCTCCTCATGCCGATAGTTGCTTTTTCTATAAATGGCTACATTTAGGAGAATCCTAATGTCATTAAACAAAAATGTTTTTGAGCAACCAGCAAATTATTTGCTGGCAGCTTTACCACCCAGTGATTATGAGCGTCTTGTTTCCCATCTAAAGCTAGTTAAGCTTTCAAATCGGCAAATACTTTACGAACCAGGCGAACTAATCACACAGGTATATTTTCCCAATAAAGCAGTGGTTTCTATAATTACCACTATGGAAGATGGCTCGACTGTAGAAGCCGGTTTAGTCAGCAATGAAGGCATGGTGGGTATCCCAGTAGTTTTAGGAGATAACATCACAACCACAACAGCATCTGTGCAGATTCCAGACAGTGCTATGCAGATGGATGCCGATATACTCAGAAGCGAGTTCAATCGGGGTACAGCCCTTCAAAGCTTGCTGCTGCGCTACGTGCAAAGTATGTATACTCAAATAGCACAAGGATCTGCCTGCAACCGTCTTCATAGCTTAGAGAAGCGGCTGGCTCGCTGGCTGCTAACAGTTTCTGATCGTCTGGAATCAGAAGAATTTCCACTCACCCAAGAATTTATCTCACAGATGCTGGGTGTACGTCGTAGCGGTGTCACCGAAGCAGCTAACATCCTGAGCGAAGCCGGAATCATCATTTACTACCGTGGTCAGATTAAGATCCTGAATCGAGAGGCTTTAGAAAAAACCTCTTGCGAATGTTATCAGATTATAGAAGATGAATATGTCCGTTTATTGGGCAATAAGCCCAATAAACGGCCAAAATAATTTTTTTGGATCTGCTATGTACGAAACCGTACAGACTCTAGCAAGTGTGTTTATTTAATATTGTTGATATTGTCCCCGTGTTTCTTTAGCGAATACACCTTTCGACATTAGGATCAGAACGTTAAATCCTTTCCTTGTGCCCTTAGTTGGCTTTTCTAAAGTCACCTACTTTAAGGAGAGTGACTTTTAATGTTATTAGATAAAAGCCTTTTTCAGCAACCATTAAATAAGCTGCTGGCAAGTTTGCCAGCCAGTGATTATGAACGTCTTGTCCCCCATTTAAAGCTAGTTCCGCTCCCAGTTGGGCAAATCCTTTACGAAGCAGCCGAACCGATCACACAGGTCTATTTTCCTGATAAGGCAGTGGTTTCTATTGTCACCACTATGGAAGATGGCTCAACGGCGGAAGTTGGGATAGTAAGCAATGAAGGTATGGTGGGTATCCCGGTAATTTTAGGAGACAACACCACAACCACAACAGGCTTTGTGCAAATTTCGGGCGCGGCTATGCAAATCAATGCAGATGTACTTAAAGCCGAGTTCAATCGGGGCGGAGCTATTCAAAGCGTGCTGCTGCGCTATGTACAAGCTGTATACTCTGAACTGGCGCAAGGAGCAGCCTGTAACCGTCTCCATACACTGGAAGAACGGCTGGCTCGCTGGCTACTGACAGTTTCTGACCGTTTGGAATCAGAAGATTTTCCACTCACGCAAGAATTTATCTCTCAGATGCTAGGTGTACGTCGTTCCGGCGTGACAGTAGCGGCTAGCACCCTCAGCCGAGCCGGAATGATCAGCTACCAACGTGGTCATATTAGCATCCTGAACCGAGAGGATTTGGAAGCAACTTCTTGTGAGTGTTATCAAGTCATCCAAAAGGAAATTGCTCGGTTACTGGGCAAAAAGCCCAGTAACCGAGCCAGAAAATTTTTTTGAGTTAGGTGTACGAAACCGAACAGACTCGCAAAAGTAACTTAAATTAGAATATTATGATCAAATTTCTCATTTAATATTCAGTGAGCGACAACCCTCTTAAGCCGCAAGTAAATAAGTTACTCGCGGCTTTGCCAACTAGTGATTATGAGCGCCTTATTCCGCACCTGAAGTTAGTTCCGCTTCCCACTCGGCAAGTCCTTTACGAACCAGGAGAACCCATCACACACGTCTATTTTCCCCAACACGCGGTGATTTCTATAGTCACTAGTATGAAAGATGGATCGACAGTGGAAGTTGGGATAGTGAGTAATGAAGGCATGGTGGGTATCCCAGTAATTTTAGGAGGCAAGACAACAACCACAAAAGCGTTTGTCCAAGTTGCGGGTGCTGGAATGCGGATGGATGCAGATGTCTTTAGAGCCGAGTTCAATCGGGGCGGAGCTATTCGAAACCTGCTGCTGCGCTATCTACGAGCTATATATACCGAACTTACACAATCATGTGCTTGTAACCGTCTTCATTCACTAGAAGAACGGCTGGCTCGTTGGCTTCTGACAGTGTCTGACCGTTTGGAATCAGAAGAATTTCCATTGACCCAGGAATTTATTGCCCAGATGCTGGGTGTACGGCGCTCCGGTGTGACAGTAGCGGCTAGCAGTCTCAGCCGAGCCGGAATGATTCGCTATCAACGTGGTCAAATTAACATCCTGAATCGGGAAGATTTAGAAGCAACTTCCTGTGAGTGTTATCGAGTCATCCAAAAAGAATATGCTCGGTTGCTGGGGAATTAGCCAAGGCACGTAGGCGTAACCCGCACTTCGGCTACGCTCAGTGACCGTCGTAGACATCGCCAATAAACAATATTAAGTTACTATGTGTGAAACCGGACAGACGCTTGCTAATCACTTCCTTTAAGATTTAGTAAAGTATGCATCATATAGCGTTAACAAACGCCTGCCTTTTGATGTAATTACTACATCAAATCTTTAAGCTACGGAGCGGTGAGAATAATGCCTGATCAATCAATGTCTTTCCAAAGTCTGCGATTACTGGTTGTTGATGACGACGCCGATACGAGAATATTACTTACTTTTCTGTTTGAATTAGAGGGAGCAGAGGTGATTGCAGCTGCTTCAGCAAACGAGGCTCTAAAAATAATGTCATCTTTTAAACCAGACATCCTAATTAGTGACATTTGCTTACCTGATGAAGATGGCTACTCACTGCTCTTAAAAGTCAAAAATTTGGAAGCAAATCGAGGTAGAAAAATTCCAGCGATCGCTCTGACTGCATCTATTTTGGAGAACGATCGTAAACGTGCATTATTAGCAGGTTATGATATATACCAATGTAAGCCGATAGACTTAGACGAGTTAACTTCTATGGTTGCTACTTTAACTGGAACCGAACAATACGTTTGACATATTTAGATGCAATAAGGGACAAGCCATTAAGCAAGAAAGCTTTAACTAAATTTTATTTATTTTAAAAATGCGATGTCAACGACGGGTTAGCTCGTTGTTGACATCGCATTTTTATCAGGAATATTTGGACTCAATACGTTTCGGTTAAAGGGTAAAGGGGAAAGGGGAAAGGTTTTGAATACATCCTTTCCCCTTTACCCCTTACCCTTTCCCCAGATCATAAGGAAAGTGAAAAATGCTTATCCGAACCGTATTGTATTTGGACTAATTTTATTTTTTCTTAATTTAGCTATTAATAAAAAACTTTGAAAGTACAGTGATATAAAATATACTAAGAATAAATACAGAGAACGACCAAGTAATTCTCTGCGAGTACTCATTTTTTCATATCAAGGAGTGCATTATGGAATATCTTGCTTATTCTCAGATGTTTATTGCTCAAGAAGAGGCATCTGGAAACACTAAGTATCATCTTCCTCAACCTCAATTCAATTGGAAAAAACTGCTTAAATCTTCGGCTTGGTTAGCTTTAGCTGGTGTTGGTGTATTATTTGCTGCTGTAACCCAAATTCAAGTGAGTTCGGCTGCCTATGTAAAGACTAACGGCAGTTGTTTACGTGTCCGTACCGGTCCAAGCAGCAACTACTCGTATGTGGACTGTGTACCAAATGGCGCAACACTTCCAGCCATTGAACGATATGAAAACGGTTTTGCCAGACTTTCTACAGGTAGATACGTTTTTGCCCGATGGATTGGTGATAGACCTAACAATCGTCCTGTGACTAGACCCGGTGGTGTTGGCGGTTCGGTGATTCTTACCCCTGGTTCAAAAGGTCAGCTCGTCAGAGACCTGCAAACAGCTTTAGGTAATCTTAGAGTTGATGGAATTTACGGTCAAGAAACTGTTAGCCGAGTCCGAAGCTTTCAGCAAAGTAAAGGTCTACTTGTAGATGGTGTTGTCGGCCCCGAAACTCGAGCAGCTCTGGGTATTTAACCAGAAGCCACCCTTAAAAAATCTCGTGATTTGGTAAATATTGTCAAACTAGTTTTGAGGGTTTGTAGTAAGCACTTTAGTGCTTGATAAATAAGGACTAAAGTCCTTACTACGAACTTTTTTACCCATAAATGTAATTTTGGACAATCTGCAAAATGCGCTCTGCTGCATGACCATCCCCAAAGGGATTGATTGCGTTTGCCATCGCTTCATAAGCATCTGAGTCACTGAGTAACTCAGCAGCAGCTGCAAAAATGTTCTCAGTTGTAGTGCCGACAAGTTTGGCTGTACCAGCTACAACAGCCTCTGGTCTTTCGGTAGTATCTCTCAAAACTAGTACTGGTTTTCCCAAGCTGGGGGCTTCTTCTTGCAAGCCACCAGAGTCAGTGAGCAAAAGATGCGATCGCCCAATTGCTGCTACCAATTCCCCATAATCTAGAGGATCTGTCAAGAAAATTCGGGGATGATTCCCTAAAAGTTTCTGCAACGGGACTCGCACTGTCGGATTGCGGTGCAATGGTAAGAGCAAAGCTGTATCAGGAAACTTGTCTAAAATTTGTAAAAAGCCCTGAGCGATCGCTAACAGAGGTTCTCCCCAATTCTCCCGACGATGCACTGTTGCTAACAAAACCCGATATGAATCCCAGTCTAGGCCTGGGACATCGCAAACTACTTGGGTTGCAGCGACATTTAACAATGCATCAATTACCGTGTTACCCGTCATGTGAATTTCACCCAAAACACCAGAACGATGCAAGTTTTCCACAGCCCAAGGAGTCGGCGCAAAGTGCAACTGAGTAATTTGAGAAATCAACCGCCGATTAGCTTCTTCTGGGTAAGGATTGAAGATATCATCAGTTCTTAACCCTGCTTCTACATGACCAACAGGGATTTTTTGATAAAAAGCTGCCAAAGCTGCGGCGAAAGCAGTGGTAGTGTCTCCCTGCACGATTACAAAATCTGGCTTTTCCGCCTTAAACAATGCTTCTAACCCTTGTAAACTACGGCAAGTAATATCATTTAGAGATTGTTGAACCTGCATAATTTCCAAGTTATAATCTGCCTTGATATTAAACAGTTGCATAACTTGCTCAACCATCTCCCGATGTTGTCCAGTTAGAATTACTTGCAACTGAAATTTTGAAGACTTCTGGAAAATCTGAATCACTGGAGCGAGTTTAATCGCTTCCGGGCGAGTACCTAAGATAATGCAAACGCGTTTTTGATTAGTCATTAGTCATCTGTAATTTGCCATGTATAGTTAATCGTCTATAGTCAATGCTCTATGGTCAATAGTCGGCAGTTAATCCTTACATAATCCATAAATATTAATAGATAAATCACACAAGATATAAAAAAACCCGCTTAACCGGGCAAATGTATTGTTTATCTAAAAGGATGTTTGAAAAGTGGTATGTTGTGATTTTAATCGAATTATTACCCCCCTTAATCCCTCCTTATAAAGGGGGAAACAAGAAAATCCGGTTCCCTCACGCCACATGCTTCAAGTCGGCGAAGCCGCCCAACGCAGTGGCTCCCCTTTATAAGGGGAGGGTTAGGGTGGGGTAAAAATATTTGATACATCAATCATGATTTTTCAAATATCCTCTAATTAACTGTAATGACTATTTAAAAGTTCAAATTATAAAAACCATGAAAAAACCCGGCTTAACCGGGCAGACGCACTGTTTGTCTTATTAACCTGTAATAACTATTTAATTTCACAAGTTAGAGGGCAAGCAGCGTAAACAGTAGCCTGCATTTGGTCTGCCTCTCCATGCAGCCAGCTTAACCATTTAACTTCACTAGGATGAACTCCCTTAACAGTTAGCACACCCGCAGCCAATACAACTGCCATGACATTAAACATTATTAGAGCGCCTGCTACAAGCAAAACTGCACTAACAGGCATCACAGATTGCAAGATAATCGACAACAGACATCCGACCGTAGCCATTAAGACAACTAGTGGAAAACCCACAACCAACAAACATACTGCTAATGTAAAAGTCCATATTAAAAAGCTTTTAATCATCAACAAGGAGTAGGTCTTTCCTTGATTAGAGCTTTGAGCAGAAACCATGACTTTTCCTCCCAAAAATACACAACAAATTTTAATTTCAGTAATTTCTCGCTTTTCACGAGCAAACTGAATTGTTTCAGTGAAATCCAGTATATAAAAACTAATTGGAAAAATGAGCATTTGTTTACTAAAGTTCACAGTTAGTTTTTTGTAATTATGGATATAAAGTCAAGTTTATATCTATTAAAAAAACTTGTTTACTGCATCTACCTTCAGGTATAGAACCTAAAAGGTATCACCTTTCAACCTCGATCCCCAGCATCTTGCTCCTACTCAACTTAACATTTCTTATAAAAATTAGTAGTCTTTCTCATAATTCTTAGACGGGCTGAATAAATGAACTGCCCAGTATTTGTACTGTTAATTGCTGGCAATTCATGCCCAGACCTGAGATAAATTTCTCATCTAAGTCATGAGAATATTTACTTTAAAATCAAAGCATTAAAAAATACTTTTTAATCAGTGTGTATTTACTGAGGTCTTTTAAGTCCTTACGTGTGTTAAACCAGTTTAGATAGGTTAAATAATCTATCTAAATATTCTGAGTAATGAAATTTTAGGGAATAAAAGATACCAATTGAGGTGGATGAAATAGATTGACCGTGGTTCTAGAGTTTCAATCGCCTTCTATCACTGCTAAGGCTTGTAGACAAGCATTCTCCAAAAGTCATCAAAGCAAGTGACTTTACTTCTCGTTAATTCAACTTTATTAACTGCCAAATGTGAAGATATATGACAGAATCACAGTCTCCCTTAAATTCTAACTCTGCTGCCGCACGTAATTTGCCACCAATGCCGCCACCACCACCGCCAACGCCAACCTTTAGTACGCAGCGGCAGATGACACAAACACTCGATATGTCAATGGATAGGGGCACTAATCCGCCTGTTTCAGGTCATCGTCCGGGTAGTCCACCGCCAATACCTAACTCAGTTCGCCCTCAAAACAGCACTCCAGAACTCACTTTGGAGAAGTTAATCAGAGAAGCTTACGATCAAGGATATTCTGACTTGCACTTGGGTGTAGGTGAACCACCCCGCTTCCGCAGCCGAGGAGAAATTCAATCAGGAGATTATCCAGAAACAGATAAAGAAACTTTTATGAGTTGGTTGCGGGAGGTGATGAGTGAGGGAGAAATTCAGCGCTTTGAAGAATCCTTAGAATTTGACGGAGCAACTCAATACGAATTTGCTCGCGTGCGGATAAATGTTTTTGGCTCCCTCAAAGGGCCTGCAATGGTGTTGCGGTTGATTCCGCTAAAAATCTTAACTATGGAACAGTTGAGATTACCTCCAGTTTTTCGGGATATATGTCATCACCATAAAGGTTTAATTCTAGTGACAGGGCCCACTGGTTCTGGTAAGTCCACCACAATGGCAGCGATGATTGACTACATCAATAAGGAGATGGCCAAGCATATCATCACCATTGAAGACCCGATAGAATTTGTCCATCAAAGCCGCAAGTCTTTAGTCAAACAGCGGGAAGTGGGAATGCATACCCGGAAATTTGACAACGCTTTGAAAGCAGCTTTGCGGGAAGACCCAGATTTGATTCTGGTAGGGGAAATGCGGGACAAGGAAACAGTTAACACCGCCCTAAAAGCCGCTCAGACAGGTCACTTAGTCATGGGAACCCTGCACACCAATAGTGCGGTTAAAACCATTGAGCGGATTCTCAACCTCTATTCTGGTGATGAGCAGGATGCAATGCGGGTGGCAATTTCTGAGTCTTTAGTGGCAGTAATTGCTCAAGGTTTGTGTCGCACAACTGACGGTAAGCGGGCTGCTTTCCACGATGTGCTGATCAATACTGAGGCGATTAAAGAATGGATCAAAGATGGTAAGTATGATGAAATTGGCGAACTGATGAAACAAGCCGGCTTTGACGGCATGATTACTATGAATCAGTCATTACTCAATCTCTATCAAGACGGACGAATCACCGAAGAAACTGCTTTGGAAATGTCACCAACTCCTAACGAAATGGCGCAGTTTCTCCGAGGTCGAGTTTAGGATTAGGCATTGGGCATGGAGAAGAGACAAGGTAGACAAGGAAGAGGGGGGAGACAAGAGAGACTTGTTCCCCTTGTCTCCTCTGCTCCCCTGCTCCTCTGCTCCCCCCGTTCCCTCATCTCCCAGTACCCAAATCCCAAATATCTTTGCAATCCTGGTTGAGGTTATAGCTAAGGTAAAAGGTAAAAGAGAGAATTTTTACTTTTAGTTCCCTAACCTCTGTGAATAACTTGACGACAAATAAACTATTTACACCCCAGCTATTTAAAGGCATTGCGCTATTTACACCTGGAGGAGATTTAATTTACTGCATCGACCCTAGCAAGCAAGGTCGATGGCATTTGCATTTGTGCTCGGCTTTGCAAGAAATCCTAGATTTACCAGAGCCACCACACTTTCTAGTGCCTTGTTATACTGCAACTATTGACAATTGGTTAGATCCGCGCACTCAACAAGTGCGAACTTTTGCTGAAGCTTATCCGGCTGTAATTAGACACCAAACTTTGCTTAATGCTGTTTTTGGCACAGGGGAATTAGTATGGCAAGCAGCTCCTTGGCAAGAGGGATTGTGCGATCGCATGGTATTAACAACCTATCGTTCGTCATTTGGGCAGCTTTGGGAGGATCACGATTTAATTGTCCGTCTAGACCTTTCTGAACCTGTACCAAAATATCACCAACCAGTAATAGTACAAAAAAAAGAAGCCATCACACAAGGCTATGTTCTCCGCTTATTTGTTGCCGGACATAGCAGTTCTACTGAACGCATTCTGCAAAATTTACACGAATTGTTAGAGCGATCGCTCGGACATCCTTATACTCTGAAAGTAATTGATGTTTTAAGTCATCCAGAACAAGCAGAACTAAATCAGGTTTCTGCAACTCCTACCCTTGTCAAGGTTTGGCCTCATCCAATTCGGCGCATCGTTGGAGAGTTGGATCATGTAGAAAAGATTTTACAGATGTTAGCTGCTAAGGAAAACTTTTAAGTAATTAGACTAGTTTTTTTGCTAAATGCGCGAATGGGTAGGTATTGGTAAAGGGGTTAGGACAAAAATGGCTAGATTGCCGTATCTGCAAAACTTTGAAAGTTGTAGCATCTTAAAACCATCCGCGCACCTTATATAAACTGACTTTTACCTATTTATGGTTAGCACAATTCCGAGTCCTTATGTTATGATTTTCGCATTCGCGCTATTGAACCTTGAAAACCAAATCAGACAGGGCTTTCAGACGCCTGCGATCGCAATCAACTAAAATCCCTATTAGGGATTGAAACAGCATAGAAGTATCAACATCTAATGAGGGAGAATAATCGCAATCAACTAAAATCCCTATTAGGGATTGAAACTCAACAATTACAGGATTCTTTGGAGGCGATTAATAATCGCAATCAACTAAAATCCCTATTAGGGATTGAAACTGCTAAATCTTTCAGTAACTTAGAAGCTAGTTTCCACTGGATCGCAATCAACTAAAATCCCTATTAGGGATTGAAACGAATCTTTTTATGGGGCATACGACGAGATAGTAATATCGCAATCAACTAAAATCCCTATTAGGGATTGAAACTTATTTGAGCCATTTTTATTAATACTATCAACCGCAAAAATCGCAATCAACTAAAATCCCTATTAGGGATTGAAACCCCGATAAAATAATCTGCTCACTCATAGCATATATATCGCAATCAACTAAAATCCCTATTAGGGATTGAAACCAAAGAGCATTGTATTTATTACTTTGATATGGAGATCGCAATCAACTAAAATCCCTATTAGGGATTGAAACATGAACCTTGCGAAGACGATTCTTCATAGCATTAAGAATCGCAATCAACTAAAATCCCTATTAGGGATTGAAACTAATTGCCGTGTTCCATCGAGGTGTGCCCCAATTATCGCAATCAACTAAAATCCCTATTAGGGATTGAAACATTCTGATTTACTTGCTAGAATGTCTAAAGAGATCGCAATCAACTAAAATCCCTATTAGGGATTGAAACATTAGTAAATTCAACAAATATCGAACCATCAAGCAATCGCAATCAACTAAAATCCTTATTAGGGATTGAAACTTCATGATGTCGGTCAAACTACAGTTTCTAGTTTATCGCAATCAACTAAAATCCCTATTAGGGATTGAAACTGAGATTCAGCCCATTCTTGGAATTCCAACTCAGATCGCAATCAACTAAAATCCCTATTAGGGATTGAAACTGTTGTAGCCTGCTTGAGTCATTGCCCAGTCTATCATCGCAATCAACTAAAATCCCTATTAGGGATTGAAACACTACTGGAAGTTAGAGGGGAAACTTATGTGATTGAGCAAGTATCGCAATCAACTAAAATCCCTATTAGGGATTGAAACCTTTAAGTACACGACTTCGGGCAGTACTGCTTAAACTCAAAGAAAGTCAGCTATATTTAAGTTCATAGGAGAACATTTGACAAATAATTTGTCGCTCTACAACATAAATCGGGATGACTGGATTCGAACCAGCGGCCCCTTCGTCCCGAACGAAGTGCGCTACCAAGCTGCGCCACATCCCGCCATAAAAATGGCATTGTAAATCAAGAATATCATAATCTGTGCCAAATAGCAGAATTACATCTATATACGATCGCTTCACTAAAGGCTTTGCTTGCTAGGATTAAATTTGTATAACTCTAGTGGTAAAAGCGGATTGTGACTGTAAAACCAGACTGGTTGCGGGTGAAAGCACCTCAGCGTGAACGCATCGGTAACGTTAAAGAAATTTTGCGGGATTTAGCCCTCAATACAGTTTGCGAGGAAGCGTCCTGTCCGAATATTGGTGAATGCTTCAACGTTGGGACTGCCACGTTTTTGATTATGGGCCCCGCTTGTACACGCGCTTGTCCCTATTGCGATATTGATTTTGAGAAAAAACCCAAACCACTAGACCCCACAGAACCTACACGACTGGCGGAAGCTGTTCGCCGCCTGAACCTTAATCATGTAGTAATCACTTCTGTAAATCGAGATGACTTGCTTGATGGTGGTGCATCTCAGTTTATGGCGTGTATTGATGCAGTTAACTCTGTTTCACCCAACACCACAATTGAGGTGCTAATTCCTGACTTATGCGGTAATTGGAATGCTCTAGAGTTAATTCTAGAGGCTGCACCAGAAGTATTAAACCACAATACCGAAACTGTTCCACGCCTATATCGCCGGGTGCGTCCCCAAGGAAACTACGATCGCACATTAGAATTATTGCAACGCACTCGTCAACTTTCTCCTAGCACATACACCAAATCTGGCATCATGGTTGGACTCGGTGAAACTGACGCAGAAATTCGCCAAGTTATGCAAGACTTGCGAACTGTCGATTGCGACATTTTGACCATTGGGCAATATCTCCAACCCAGTCAAAAACACTTGCAGGTAAAGGAATTTGTCAATCCAGAACAATTTGCTGACTGGAAGGCATTCGGTGAAGAAATCGGATTTTTACAAGTTGTTTCTTCACCATTGACAAGAAGCTCATATCATGCAGAACAAGTTAAGGAATTGATGGAACGTTACCCACGCTCAAAAGTTAGGAGTTAGAAATTAGGAGTTATGAGTGAGCAGATGTACTCCAACACAAAACTTTCCGTTGCAATTCTGGGTGCAGGTGCTTGGGGTGCATCTCTAGCAAATCTCGCCACAGCGAATGCTCATCAGGTGCGTGTGTGGTCGCGTCAAGGTTCCCAAAGTCTTCAAGTAGTTTTAAAAGATGTCCAAATAGTCCTGTCTGCTATCTCGATGATTGGTGTGAGAGATGTTGCTTCCCAAGTCCAGTCTTTCCCCCTTTCTCCAGAGACAATTTTTGTGACGGCAACGAAAGGCTTAGATCCTCAAACTACCTGCACGCCGTCACAAATTTGGCAGACAACATTCCCTAACCATCCAGTAGTTGTTTTGTCTGGGCCTAATTTATCAAAAGAAATTCAAATGGAATTACCAGCAGCCAGCGTGGTAGCCAGTAATATTCCCACGGCTGCGGAAGTAGTGCAGTTAGTATTTTCTTCTCATCGTTTCCGGGTATATACGAATCCCGATCCCTTGGGCGTGGAACTGGGGGGAACACTGAAAAATGTGATTGCGATCGCAGCTGGTGTGTGCGATGGTTTACAGCTGGGAACCAATGCCAAAGCTGCTTTAGTTACCCGTGGACTTACAGAAATGGTTCGCATCGGCAACAACTGGGGTGCAAAGACGGAAACATTTTATGGTTTATCGGGTCTAGGAGATTTGTTAGCAACGTGCAATAGTCCCTTAAGTCGCAATTACCAAGTCGGCTATCAGCTAGCTGGCGGTAAGTCACTTACAGAAACTCTCGCAAATTTACAAGGAACTGCTGAAGGAGTGAATACTTGCCGAGTTTTGATGCAACGAGCCAAGCAACAAAACATTGCAGTCCCAATTACCGAACAAGTTTATCGGTTACTTCAAGGCGAAATCACACCCGGACAAGCACTTGATGAACTGATGTTGCGAGATATCAAGCCAGAGTACAACTACTAGTTAGTAGTTGATCAAGTCAACTATGCTGCGTAAATAAGTTTGTAGTAAGGACTAAAGTCCTTATATTAAGCACTGAAGTGCTTACTACATACTAGGCTTTCCTTAGCTTGATGGGCTACTAGTTAGTAGTCTGTCAAGTTGAAATTGGCACGTTAAGACTGACATACAAGACGACGCAGGAATACGGAGAAAGTATTTGATAATTTATCCGCATCTTCTATCTCCGTGTCGAGAGAATTTTTGCTGCTAATGCTAATCACTTCCCCAATATCTATTAGTTCTACTTATACCTGAATAATCCTGAGAAAAAATTGCTAAATCGTCAGGATATTACTTTTGCAGCCATGTAAATGTGACTATGCCAATTATAAAGATGACATTCACTGAAGGATGTTTATACTGTGTTACAAAAGTTACTATCAAAAAACCATCAAGGTTGAAATATTAACTAAGTAGTTGAAATATTGCAAACCTAGCTGTGGATTTAAATAGCTATTGGTTTAATCAAAAGTTTAGCAGCCGATTAAGTTCAGTAATCCTGTATCCAATAAAACCCTTACAGTTAATTTCTAAAAAAATTGTAAGGGAACGTTCAACCATGTTAGTTCATCGTTAATCGCGGGAACAATAGCAACAGTTGAATAGCTGACCGTAATCTAAGCTGACCGAAATCTATTGTTACCTGGAGCCATTGAGACGATCTTATGCCAGCAACATCTTTTTATGCAGACGCCCCCTACAACACCAAAAAGTCTAGCCAGGCTTTGGACTCGGATCTCACGGTTGATGACAGTGAGTTATCGGTAGATGATTTACAGGAGCTAGAGCTAGCTTCTGTTGACAATGCTAACTTTGCTGCTGCTAGTACCAACCGTCGGAGTACAGACCTAGTACGTCTATATCTTCAAGAAATTGGTCGGGTTCGCTTGTTGGGGCGCGATGAAGAGGTTTCAGAAGCTCAAAAAGTCCAACGCTACTTGCGGATGCGGATAGTACTTGCTAAGGCCGCCAAGGAAGGGGATGAAGTGATTACGCCCTATCTAAGGTTAGTTGAAGTTCAAGAACGTCTTACTTCGGAACTGGGACATCGGCCGTCTTTGGAAAGATGGGCTGCTACTGCTGATATAGTTTTATCCGATCTTAGGCCGACTTTGGCAAATGGCAAACGTCGCTGGGCTGAAATCGCCAAGTTGACTGTAGAAGAGTTGGAGCAAGTTCAGTCCCAAGGACTCCAAGCAAAAGAACACATGATTAAGGCGAATCTTCGCTTAGTTGTGTCTGTTGCTAAGAAGTATCAAAATCGTGGTTTGGAATTATTGGATTTAGTCCAAGAAGGTACATTAGGTTTGGAGCGGGCTGTAGAAAAATTTGATCCAACTAAGGGTTATCGCTTCAGTACCTATGCTTACTGGTGGATTCGTCAGGGTATTACACGGGCGATCGCTACTTCTAGTCGCACGATTCGCCTACCGGTTCACATCACCGAAAAGTTAAACAAAATCAAAAAGGCTCAACGCAAAATTGCTCAAGAAAAAGGTCGCACCCCAACTCTAGAAGATTTAGCAACAGAGTTAGAGATGACACCAACTCAAGTGCGAGAAGTTTTGTTGCGGGTTCCTCGCTCCGTTTCTTTGGAAACCAAGGTAGGAAAAGATAAAGACACTGAGTTAGGCGAATTACTCGAAACTGACAGTGTAACTCCAGAAGAGATGTTAATGCGAGAATCTTTACAAAGAGATTTGCATCATCTGCTGTCAGATTTGACTAGCCGGGAGCGCGATGTAATTCTGATGCGGTTTGGTTTGGCAGATGGTCATCCTTATTCTTTAGCAGAAATTGGTCGCGCTCTTGACTTATCGCGCGAACGAGTCCGCCAAATTGAATCTAAGGCTTTGCAAAAGCTACGTCAACCCAAGCGCCGCAACCTCATCCGCGACTATTTGGAGTCTCTAAGTTAGTCATTTGTCACTTGTACTGAGCGTTCGCGTAGCGTCTCGTAGAGAAGCCGAAGTATTAGTCATTTGTCATTAGAAAACTACACTTGACAAATGACTAGGAACAAAAGAGTGATTTTATTCACAGGTCAAAAGCCTCTTATCGGCTTACAGCAAATAATTAGCATTAAGCTGTATAAAAGTTTTCCCCAATCTTTGCTCAGATATCTTGAAGGTGGGGAGCAACTAAGAATTCAAATTTAACTTATGCAAAATCCAAAGTCAAGGGATGCAATCGTTACAAGTATCCTAAATATTAGCTGTATGCAAATTAAATGCACTACAGCTGATTACTTGAATTTTGCTCAAGATTTAATGAATTGTTCTTAAATATTTAGTAAGAATTCTCAATAGGCAATGATTGTTGCAAATTGCTCCCAAGATTTGTTATATTCTCAACTAACAAGCTTTGTTGAGAACTATTAGTATGACTGTCTACACAACTACTTCACTCAAGGCAGAACTGAACGAACGAGGCTGGCGATTAACTCCCCAGCGCGAAACAATTTTACACATTTTTCAAGAACTTCCGCAAGGTGAACATCTGAGTGCGGAGGATCTTTATCATCGGCTCGAAACTGATGGTGAAGGGATCAGTCTGTCAACTATTTATCGGACTTTGAAGTTGATGGCAAGGATGGGAATTTTACGGGAATTAGAACTGGGCGAGGGACATAAGCATTATGAGATCAACCAGCCCTATCCTCATCACCACCATCACTTAATTTGTGTTCGATGCAACTCAACTATTGAGTTTAAAAATGACTCAATTTTAAAAATTGGGTCAAAAACCGCTCAAAAAGAAGGTTTTCACCTCTTAGATTGTCAAATGACCATCCATGCAGTGTGTCCCAAGTGCCAACGAGCGCTGATGCCGCTTTAGCACTTGGGTGGATAAATAAGACGAAACTACTCAAATTTACCAAATAAATGGAATCTGAGCAGTTCGTAATTTGCTGTTACTGGAGGCAAGCAACCAGTTGGGAACTGATACTAACGACACCAAAGCGGATGTTAAAAGCGTCCGCTCTTAAGATCCTTGAGGCTAATGCCGTAGAATTCTTGGGCTTGTTTAATCGCTTTTTTGGTGTCATCTGCCATCACACCATTGAGCTTGCCTTTATAAAAACCCCGCTCCCGTAGTCGGGTTTGAATTTCTAAGGTATTAAATTCGCTTTTGCTAGCAGTATTAACTGAGCTATATAACTTAGCTCGTGTAGTTGGGCCAGCAACACCACTTGCTGCTAAGAAATTAGCTGCCTGAAATCTCTTCACAGCATCAGCAGTATAGGGACCATAGTAGCCATTTGGCTCTCCCTCTAAATATCCAGCCTGGATCAATTGTTCTTGAACAATTCTAACTAACTCACCGCGATCGCCTACACGAAGTTTGTCTCGATTGACTACCTTTTTGGGAGCCTCTTCTCCATCACCGATGCCTACTCCCGGCAATTTACCTAATGTTGCTGGGCCAACAACACCGTCAACGCTTAATTTGTAAGAATCTTGGAACCGTTTGACAGCTTCTTCGGTAATTGGGCCAAATATGCCTGTGGCGTTTCCGTAATAAAAGCCTGCGACTCTTAACCGTTCTTGCAAAGCTCTGACATCTTCACCTTCATCCCCTTTAGCAAGGTAGTTAGGATTGCGGCGTTTGCTGGTGGCTGAACTATCAGTGCTGGACTTTTTGGCTTGTGCGCCTACAGCAGCGGTTCTTTGAGCTTGTGTAGTCCTAGTTGTGGCCTTTTTGGCCTGCCAACTTTCTAATTTTTGCAGAGTGCTTGCTCCAACAATGCCGTCCACTGGTAAACCAGCGGCCTTTTGGAAGCGCCGCACAGCTTCTTGTGTGGGTGTGTCATATACTTGGGTAACAGAAGATTGGTAAAAACCTGCTGTTCTCAACTTTTGTTGTAGATTTCTGACAGAAGGGCCTTGATCGCCTTTTTCTAGTGCCATGACGCTGCTGACGGCGCCAAGAATAGATAAAGACAGAGCAAGGGGCAACATATACTTCCAAGCCCTACCTGAAAGCCTTTTCCAGTCTGGTGCAGCTGCGTCCTTAAACAAGGAACTGAGGGAGACCAATTCACTGGGTGTGCTGTCTTCGTAGGCGAAAGCTAGGTGCAAATACGCAAGATTTTCCATATTTGTTTCCTACACCATTGATTTTTCTTCGATAACTGCTTCAGCTTGATGTACTAGGTTCCTCAAAGCTTCTAATGTTCCTATATTTACATCCTCCCACAAATTGCGCTTGTGTGCTTCTAATAATTTTTCAGCAATATCACGCAGTGCGTAAGGGTTTTTTTGCTGAATAAATTCTACAACAACTGGATCAAGTAAATAAGCATCTACTATACCTTGATACATATAATCTTCAGCACATTTTGCGGTTGCATCGTAGGCAAATAGATAATCTACTGTCGCCGCCATTTCAAAGGCTCCCTTGTATCCGTGGCGCATTACTCCTGCAATCCACTTGGGATTAACTACGCGAGAACGATACACTCGTGCAATTTCTTCTTTCAGTTGACGAACACGTGGTTGTGCGGGTATAGAATTATCTCCAAAATAGGTTTGGGGATTTTTTCCCTGTAGAGAACGCACCGCCGCTGTTAAGCCACCCTGAAATTGGTAATAATCATCAGAATCGAGTAGATCGTGTTCGCGGTTATCTTGATTGTGCAGGACAATTTGCATTTGAGACAAACGTTGCTCGAAGGCTTCGGGAGAGGGGAGTGGGGAGTTAGGAGTTAGGAGTGAGGAGTTAGGAGTAGGGATTGGGCCTTGGGAGTTAGGAAGAATTTCTGCTCCTCTGCTCCCCTGCCCCTCTGCTCCCCTGCTCCCCTGCTCCCCTGCCCCTCTGCTCCCCTGCTCCCCTGCTAAGTTTCCCGAAGAATAGGCGTAAGAACTCCAGTTAATGTAGGCGCGAGCTAAATCTTCGTCATCTGTCCAGTTTTGCGATTCGATTAAACCTTGGAGTCCCGCGCCGTAAGCACCTGGGCGAGAACCGAAGATGCGATAGCGCGATCGCACCACGGCTGCTTCTAAAGTTAATCCTTGGCTTGTCCACAAATCAGTCTCTTGGCGAACTGCATCCGCTAGAGGATTTTGTTCTGGCGGTTCATCTAAATCTGCTACTGCTGATACTGCTTGATCGAATAAGTCAATTAAGTTGGGAAAAGCATCGCGGAAGAATCCCGAAATTCGCAAGGTGACATCTACACGGGGACGCCCCAAAATTGCTAAGGGCAAAATTTCAAAATCCACTACTCGCCGCGCTGCACCATCCCACACAGGTTGAACTCCAAGTAGAGCTAAGGCTTCGGCTATATCATCACCGCCTGTTCTCATGGTGGCTGTTCCCCACATTGATAAGCCTAGTGTTCTGGGATACTCGCCATGCTCTTGAGTGTAATATTCAACGAGAGTTTCAGCAGCTTTTCTACCGATATCCCAAGCGGTTTCTGTGGGAATGGCGCGAATATCGACAGAATAAAAGTTTCTCCCTGTTGGTAGAACTTCTGGGCGGCCGCGCGTGGGTGCGCCAGATGGGGCACTTGGGACGTAACCGCCATCGAGTCCGTGTAATAAATGGGTGATTTCTTCGTGGGTTTTTTGTAAAGCTGGAAGCAGGCGATCGCGTATCCAGTTAAGGGTAGTGCTGAGTGGGGAGTTAGGAGTTAGGAGTGAGGAGTTAGGAGTTATGAGTTGTTCTACTAGGAGGGCGGCGTGTTCTTCTAGGACTTCGACGATATCACCGAGGGTACGGCATTCTGTGCCATTGACTATTGAATATTCACCGCTAGGCATTGACAAATCGGCTGTGAGGGGGTCGAAGTCTAGTCCCCAATCTTGAGCGATCGCACGGGTAATACCTGAAGAATGGCGATTGGGGATGCGAGCGATCGCTACTATTAAATCTCGCAACTGCCTTCCTTGGGGACATTGCCCGAAAATGTGTAACCCGTCGCGGATTTGGGCTTCTTTCAATTCACACAGATAGCCACCAATAGAATTCAAAATTAAAGATTCAGACTTAAAAATTTCTGTTTCATTTTGGATTCCTAAATCTAGATGGAGATTTTCTTTGATTACCAGTTCGTGGATGCGATCGCGAATCACTGGTAAACGCGAAGGATCTAAACTGTCGGCTTCATAATACTCATCAATTAAATTTTCTAACTGTTGCAAAGAACCGTAGAGTTCCGCACGAGTCATTGGCGGTGTTAGGTGATCTATAATCACCGCTTGAGCGCGACGTTTGGCTTGGGAACCTTCGCCAGGATCGTTGACAATAAACGGGTACAGGTGGGGAAGTGCGCCAAAAGCCACTTCTGGATAACAATTACTCGATAAAGCCACACTTTTACCTGGTAGCCATTCTAAATTTCCGTGTTTCCCTACATGAACTACAGCATCAGCACCAAAAGTTTCTCTAACCCAATAGTAGAAAGCTAAATAAGCATGAGTTGGTTCTAAATCCGGCGCATGATAATTCAAACTGGGGTCATTATCATAACCCCTTGCTGGCTGAATTCCCACAAAGACGTTGCCGAGTTGAATTCCGGGAACGGGGAAAGAAGCAGGGGGGCAGGGGGGCAGCACTTCTCTACGAGAGGCTGCGCCAACGGCTACGCTCAGTGACCGGGGGGCAGGGGGGAAGAATTCTTGATTGCTCCTCTGCTCCTCTGCTCCCCTGCTCCCCTGCTCAAAATTACCCCACCGTTCGCTGATACCTTGCTGCACTGCTGGCGGTAATGAAGCGAAATATTCTTGGTATTCTTCCCAAGAAACACTTTGGTGTACCGGAAGCGATTCTCTACCTTCTGGATCGTTAGTTACACCATCTGTCAGCCGTTGAATCAACTCATCTCCTTGAGCAGGTGGATTTTCTACTTCATACCCAGCTTGATGTAAAGCTTGCAGGATTTGTACACAACTAGCTGGGGTGTCGAGTCCTACACCATTGGCGAGGCGGCCATTGCGGTTGGGGTAGTTTGCCAGAATCAGGGCAATTCGACGTTCTTGGGATGGTTTGGAACGGAGACGCGCCCAGTTTGCTGCTAGTTTAGCAACGAACTCGATGCGATCGCTCACTGGTTCATAAATTACCACATCTGTCTCTAAATGGGGATTACGAGTTTGCAATGCTTTAAAAGACACAGCACGAGTAATAATCCGCCCATCTACTTCTGGTAGCGCCACATTCATCCCAATATCGCGGGGAGAAAGCCCTTGAAACTGTGACTCCCACTGCTCAATCGAGCCGCCACTGAGGATTACCTGCAACACAGGCACATCTAATTTTTGCCAAAGTTCGGTTTGGGGTGTTTCGCTTTCCAAGCGTGCTAGAGAAAAACTAGTGGTATTTAGCAGCACAGCGATTGATTCGGCTTCTTTAGGTTGGAAAAATTCACTCAACTCAACTTGCACATCTGGTTCACGCAATGAAGAAACAAATACTGGCACTGGTTGTAAATTTTTCTCTACCAAAGCTTCGCATAAAGCATCAATTACTTTAGTATTCCCCGCTAAATAATGAGCGCGGTAGAAAAGGATGCCGATTTTGGAGATTGGGGATTGGGAAATTTGAGGTTCAAAGGTAGATGAACGAGTATCTGAGGTGGATTCATCCGGTTCAAAGGTGGATGAACGAGTATCTGAGGTGGATTCATCCAGTTCAAAGGTGGATGAACGGAGTTCTGAGGTGGATTCATCCAGTTCAGAGGTGGATGAACGGAGTTCTGAGGTGGATTCATCCGGTTCAGAGGTGGATGAACGAGTATCTGAGGTGGATTCATCCGGTTCAAAGGTGGATGAACGAAGTTCTAACTCTCCCCTGCTCCCCTGCTCCCCTGCCCCCCTGCTCCCCTGCCTCTCCACTCCCCACTCATACAATCCCACGCGCGGAATCGGCTGAGGTGGTGCAGGATTATATGCAGTTAATAAGCAACTATCGGAGATAAATTGCAGAGCATTAACGAAATTTTCCACGCCGCCTTCGCTAAAATACTGCCATACCTGGTTAACAATACCCAAAGGCACGGTAGACTGGGAAATTAAATCGGGATCGAAAGCGTCATCCCCTGGCATTACAATGAGGGTTCTACCATTCCGTTGCACAATTTCTTGCACTACTTCTAAGCCATAGCCCCAGTAAGAGCGTCCTCCTAACAGGCGCAGAATAATTACTTGGGCATGTTCTAAAACTTGCTCTCCATAAGTATCTATGCTTAATTGTTGCTGTAACTGTAACAGGTTGGCGACTCTTAATGCAGGAAAGCTTGCGGGTAATTTTGTTACCGCAGCTGCCAAGGTTTGAATGTCAGTATCAGCAGCCGTAATCAAGACAAAAGGCGCGGGAGTTTGTTCTAAAAAAATTATACCTTCTGACTGATTCCATCCACCCGACGTGCTACTTATACGATGCATAATCCTGTGTTACCGTTTTAAGTTGTTGGTTAGTACATAATCAAAACAAACTTTTTCCTTGGATTCAGCCCCCTCTTACCAAAACGACTAAAAATGCTTAGTTATGCTGATTTGAGCTTTTCTCGAACCTTGCCTATTGTTGTATTTAATCAGCTTGGGGAATTGTTAGAACAGATGGCTCAAACGGTGGGAAGTGCCACTCTGGTGTTGACAGAAGCTGCGTTAGTACGAATTTGCATACCTGTAGAGTGGCAAAGGCAAAGGTTTACACTAGTGGTTTCTGAGCAGTTTAGCGTCCTTTTGGTAGGAACCTTTGAGGAGGAGCAAGGGAGCAGAGGGGCAGAGGGGCAGAGGGGCAGAGGGGCAGGGGAGCAAGGAATTTACTCGGCACTCAATGCTCAGTTGACGTTTAATTTGGAGGCGATCGCTTCTTTTGTCTACGAATTGAAAGACTTGTTTGAGTGCGATTCTTATACTCACCAAAATCTCGAACGCTATCAGCAAATTATTAAACCCAATGACGCCACACTCCAAAGTCAATTCACGCTGTTGTTATTAGAATATCTCCTAACTCAGCCAAACCAAGAAATAATAGCACCTCCAAGCCCAATTGGGCCAGCAGTTTATATCTGTCAGCCAGTGGAAGATGCTTTAAAAAAACAGATTTCCCAAGAGCGGTTGTTAAATCAGGTAACAACACAGATCCGCAAAAGCCTAGATTTGCCGGTCATTATGGCAACGGCAATTACACAGGTGCGTGAGTTTCTAGAATTAGACAGATTAGTAATTTATAAATTTGCAGGTTCCCAAGTCAATACTCAACAATACCAGTCTGATAGTATTCCCCTCAATGAAACGGCACTGACACCAGGTATAGAAGTATCAGTTTGTGAACCTGCCGAAATCTATTTTTCTATACATGATAACCAAGGTGAATACTCGCCTTCTGTATCAGTTAATAATCAAACATTATTAGAAGATTACCAACAGTATGGAGGTTATATTGTCTATGAAGCTCGTGCTAGAGATGCTATTACATCGGTGTTGAATTACACGGAAAAAAATTGCTTTGTCCGAACCTCTCAGTGTTGGGAGAAATATCGGCAAGGTTTTACCTTAGCTGTGGATGATGTCGAAAAAACTTATGCTCTAGAAGAGTGTTTGTTGAATTTTTTAAGGGAATGCCAAGTTAGGGCTAAGTTGGCTGCACCGATTATGTTTGAGGATAAACTGTGGGGATTGCTGATTGCTCATCAGTGCGATCGCCCACACCAGTGGAATGATAGTGAAAAAACTTTGCTGGTTGCGATCGCAGAACAATTAGCGATCGCGATTCACCAGGCTGAGTTAATGCAAACCCTTACCCAAGAAAAACAAACTCTCGAACAACGAGTTATTGAACGGACAATGGCCCTGCGTGATGCTCTCCTTGCCGCCGAAGTTGCTAACCGTCTCAGAAGTGAGTTTCTCGCTACTATCAGTCATGAATTGCTCACGCCTTTAACTTATGTAATTGGGATGTCTTCGACATTATTACGCTGGCCTTTGGGTGAATTGAGTCAACGACAACGGGGTTATCTGCAAACAATCCACGACAGTGGAGAACATTTATTAGAAATGATTAATGACATCCTCGATTTATCGCAAATCGAGGCTGGGAAGACAGCTTTAAATATTTTGGAATTTTCTTTAGTCAATGTTGCCGAAAATGCTCTGAAGTCGCTGCAAAAAAAAGCAGCGAGCGAACAAATTAATCTCATACTTGATTTGCAAATCGATCCCAGGCGCGATCGCTTTACTGCCGATGCCGAACGAGTAGAACAAATTCTTTGGAATCTGTTAACTAACGCAATTAAATTTACCCCTGAAAGTGGCAGTGTTACTTTACGTCTTTGGGTAGAAGATGATACTGCTATTTTTCAAGTGGAAGATACCGGAATCGGCATTCCTGAGGAACAATTACCATTACTGTTTGAAAAATTTCAGCAACTCGATACACCCTATCGCCGCCGCTACGAAGGCACTGGACTTGGATTGGCTTTAACTAAACAACTTGTGGAACTCCATCGAGGTCGAATTGAAGTAGAATCAACTGTAAGTATCGGCTCTATTTTTACTGTATGGATACCAACTCAGACAATGAGAGTGGTAAGTTAGGAGTCAAGCAAGAGACGCGATGATTTATGAAGAAGGGGAAGGGGTAAAGGGTAAGGGGGAAGGGTAAAAAGCGAGTGGAATTGTGGGCGAAATAATCCTTATGAAGAAAGTTTGGTAAAAATCTTGTCCTTTGTGAGCAACCTAATTCATACCTTTACCCTTTACCCTTTAACCTTTACCCCTCTTTTTTATTTCTTCAATTTGAGGCTAGGCTAACGAGCATTTTTTCAAAAATTTTCAACACATGCTCCTCTCCATTATCTCTAATAAAAATGCCAAAATTTGGATGAGAGTTAATTTCAATTAACCAATATTGATTATCTCGATCTAATACAATATCAAAACCACCATAATCAAGGTCTAATTCTTCAAAAACTGGTTGAGCAAAATTAGCAATCTCTGACAGTATTTGTGGATCGTTAATATACTTGGCTTTCGCACCATCCCAATGTAGAGGACTGAGATTACCGACAAATTTGGCATCAGTTATATCTTTTTCATAGAGCAAAACTAACTCTTTATTTAAGAAAACTGCTCTATACTCAGATTTGATATGAATAAATTCTTGAGCAAGAGCGACGTAATCATATTTATTATTGATATTAAAAATTTCTTTTAAAGCAGTTTCAATTTTATCTAAATTCTTACACAAAAAGACATTATGTCCGCTTGCACCAGAGTTTCTTTTAATAATTACTGGTATTTTAAAGTTTTCTTTTATTTCTAATACGATATCTTGAATAGTTGGAAATTTTAAATAAATCTTATATTTGGTGTCACATAAAGGTGAAAGAAAACCCATTGTCCGAGGGAGTTTAACTTTTTTATTTAAAACATGATATGTATATTCTTTGTCTTTCAGCAGGTGTGCTACTGCTTGGTTAAGTAAGGGAGTGCTATAGTTACAAAAATAATGCTGTTTACTATTCAGTTTTATTTTGACTAAGTTTTCCGAAGGATGAAGAATTTCATAGCTGATGTTTAAGTTCTCACAAGCTTTCAGCAATAGCGAAACATTGTCTAACATAAATACTTAAAGTTAAACTCAAAATTACGAATTACGAATTACGAACTTGTACTGAGCGAAGTCGAAGTATTACGAATTATTTTAACTTGCTGTTTGCCGTTTAAAAATTACTATCTCAGTCCCAACAACCGGGTTACGAGCTATCAGCGTATTTTGGGAATCGATAATTTCTAAATGAGTAAAATCAAGTTCTTGAGAGCGTTGTAATATCTCCGCAGCTAGTTTGTCTTGCTGAGATTCATTGAGAGTGTACCAATCATTACTAATTTTGACAGTCAAGTTACTTGTACGGAAGTTGGCTTGAATTGACTTTATCAGACCAGAGGCAACGCGATCGCTAATTTCGGCTACCTGATTTTCAATAGCCGCAATCAAAGCTTGTTCAGGTGTCAATTCTATGATTGGTGTCGGCGTTGGTGTTGGGATTGGCGTTGGTATTGGGATTGGCGTTGGCGTAGGAATTGGTTCTGGTTCTGGTTCCGGCGTTGGTGTAATTTGTACTTCTGGCGGTGGCGTAATTTCCTCTGGTGGCTGTGGTGGCTGTGGTTCTGGTGCGACTGACTCCGGTGGAGTAGTTATCGTTGGTGTTGGTATGGGAACCTCTTCAACCGGAGGAACGGTTGCTATTTCCGTAGGCTTACCAGTAAATATAGTTGTAGTCGTCCAAACGAGAATTACAGCAATTCCAGTCACAATTCCCGTCAAAGCTGTATCTGATAACTTTGTTGACAAATTTGATGGTAAAAACAAGCGGATTGTCCTTAATAGTCCACCCCACCGCAACTGAAGCTGCTGAAAAAAACCAGGTTTTTCCTCAGTACCAGGTGGGGGTGCTGTCTCCAGTTTTTCCACCGTTACTTCTAAAACCCCAATCGTTCCTTGGAGAAGTTGGATAATTTTAGCCTTCCAAAATGGCTGAACTCTCTGGTAAGGTTTTTGGGGAGGTTGAGTTACTTGCTTATCCGTCGGTTTTGACTGATTGTCTTGTGACATGGAACTTTCACCAAAAGCAGCGAATCAAAGACAAACAACGTACATTATTACTGGTGCTGCCTTCTTTTGCATTAATGTATCACTTCATTGCTCATTGTTTCCGCTAAACTGAGTATTTATTAAATTTGGTGACTTATGAAACTGAAACGCCGTCAATTTATATTTTTAAGTAGCGTCAGCGCCATTAGTACAGGATTTTTGAGTTGGATGTTTGCTCATGAAAATCATCAAAGTGCTGATATTAGCGATTCAACAACAGCTATAGCCGCAAACCCAGCTAAAAAAGACTTGTTATTACGTTTTGTGTCTGTAGCAGATACAGGAACTGGGGCGAAAGGACAGTATGCTGTGGCTGGAGCGATGAATGCGTATCATAAGAAAAATCCTTACGATTTAGTCGTTTTAGCTGGAGATAACATTTACAATAATGGCGAAATTGAGAAAATTAATGCAGTTTTCGAGCGTCCCTATCAAGCTTTGCTAAAGCAAGGTGTGAAATTTCAGGCTTGTTTAGGTAATCACGATATTCGTACTGCCAATGGCGATCCACAAGTCAAGTATGCTGGTTTTAATATGAAGGGACGTTACTATACATTTAAACGTAATCAAGTACAGTTTTTCGCTTTAGATACTAACGGTAATGCTGATTGGAAAAACCAGCTACCTTGGTTAGAAAAAGAATTAAGTCTTAGTAATGCTCCTTGGAAAGTAGTGTTTGGTCATCATCCGATTTATTCATCGGGTCACTATGGGAGTAATCCAGATTTTATTAAAACTTTTACTCCCCTATTTAAAAAATATGGCGTTCAACTTTATATCAATGGTCACGAACATAATTATGAACGCACTCGTGCTATTGATGGTACAACTTATTTAATTTGTGGTGCGGGTGCTGGGAATCGTCCTGTAGGGCGTTCTGAGTGGACAGGATATTCTACTAGTGACTTAAGTTTTGCCTCTTATGAGGTGTATAAAGATAGAATAAAAATAAGTGCGATCGCTACTGATAATCGCATTTTTGATAAAGGGATTATTCAATTAAAATCAGCTTAGTTGTATGACTCAGCCAGAACTTCCTTCTGCACTCAACAATATTGTAGAATCATCTCAACCACCAGATGCTATATTTTCTGCACTATTACCAGCTGTAGGTGATTTTTTGCAGTCTGATAGATGTTTTCTATACTTACATAATCCACAAAATAACCTTGGTAGAGTTGCCTTTTGTTGGATTCGTACTCCAGATGTACCTACTGTTTATAATGAAGAATGGGCAGCACAACCGCCATCTGTAACAGATGAAGATCCGATGTTTGCTGCTGCGCTACGTGCTGAACCTTCAATCTTTGTAGAAGATGTAGAAACAGCTGATTCTCAGGTTTTAAATCGGGAATTTGAACAGAATAATTTTGGACATCGCGCCCTGATTCATGCCCATATCCGCCAGGATGGGCAACTCTGGGGAATTTTACAACCATGTATTTTTGGTCATCCCAGAATTTGGACTGAATATGAACGAGGGGTGATTAATAATCTTGTCGAGAAAATTACACCTATTGCGGTTGATTATGTCAAATCTGTTTTTGATTAGCTGAGTCTAGCTGACAATACAAATTATTTGTATAGCTTATTAAATCGCAGAAAAAATCTAAAAAGTTTGATTCTAATTGTTGATAATTAGATAATAAATCTTCTATTCAAAATTTTATATCATTTTTTCTCTTAACTCTAGCTGATATTCTCTTTAGAGCATTTTCAACTGCGGTAACTTCCCTATATGATGTAAGCCAATCCTGGTGTGTATTGAGAAAGAAATAGATGTGCTAAATAGTTCATCTTAATTACAATTTTGCACTAACTCAAAAATTTGTTGTTTATGTAATAACGCGATTGCTTGACACGAGTTGTAACTAAAAAACTGGGTAATATAACCTAAGATGCTGGTGGCAATATCATTGTAGACATGGCATTCAGACTATACTTAATAACATCAACTTAATTCTCACCAAATAGTATATGATTCTTGAAGCTGTGATGCTTCCTGTTAAACCTGGTCTAGAATCAGATTTTGAAGCTGCGTTCAAAAAAGCTTCTAAAATTATTTCCTCAATGGACGGATATTTATCGCATGAATTGCATAAATGTATAGAAGTTCAAGGTAAATACTTATTACTTGTCAAATGGGAAACTTTAGAATCTCATACTGTTGGATTTAGAAATTCTGCTGAGTATCAAGAGTGGAAAAAACTTCTGCATCATTTTTATGAACCATTTCCTACTGTTGAACACTTTGAAGAAATTGAAATATGAAAAACAACAAGTTACAAAAACTCATCCTTTGATAAGTTCAGAAGAAGCTGGAGTTAATACAACTTAAGCTCAACTTATAGATGTTGATGTTTTAGTTACAAATACTCGTTTTTAGATAAGTAAAACTAAAGCTGGATTTAATCAATTTCATTATTAATTATAAAAAGTCCAAAAATAATAAGTAAAATAGGAGTTTTAGTTAATAAAACTTCTTCCTAACTTATTCATCAACAAGTTTTAGTTAGTCCAGCACGTTCTGGAGTTACAAATGAACAAGTTTTAGTTAATCCAGTACGTTCTGGAGTTACAAATGAACAAGTTTTAGTTACTACAGCATGTTCTGGAGCTATAAATGCTTCTTCTGTAGTTGACACAGCTTGTCCTGTAGCAACGCACCATCAAAATATAGTCTATCTGGTAGTTTATATACCTCTTACTCTACTCGTTGCAACTGTGCTACTCTTGGGTCAACAATTTTTTGTCCTAAGCTGGCAAATTTAATTGCCACAGACATCTTATTACCCGTTCCAAATACATGCGTAATTTCACCAAGACCGAAAGTTTTGTGTAATACTCTATCGCCTACTTGCCAATTTTGCGTTCCGTCTTGTTTTCCATTAGAAGTAGAGGCAGCTTTGGTATAACTTTGGCGACTCAGGCGTTGAGTAGTTAGTAATTCTTCTGGCAATTCGTCGAGAAATTGCGATCGCACAGCAGGTTCACGAGAACCATACAAACGACGTTCCCGCGCGTGTGATATATACAACCTTTCTTGGGCGCGAGTAATCCCCACATAACACAAGCGGCGTTCTTCTTCCAAAGATGCAGGATCGCTGAGGGAACGGTAGCCGGGAAATAGCCCTTGTTCTAATCCCACCAAAAATACTACGGGAAACTCCAAACCTTTGGAAGCGTGCAAAGTCATTAAAGAAACGGCTGTCTGTCCTTCTTTTAAGTTATCCAAATCTGAACTGAGGGCAGCACTACTTAAAAAATCTCGCAGGGAAATTTCTTCGTTTTCTTCTTGAAATTGCAATGCGGCGTTATAAAGTTCCTGAACGTTTTGTACCCGATCTGTAGCTTCATCTGTGCCTTGATTCATCAAGTCTTGTACGTAACCAGAATCTTCTAATATTCCTTGCAAAACCTCAGTTACCGGAAGCGTGGCGACTTGTCCTTGCCAACGGCTAATCATTGCGGCAAAGTTATTTACAGCTTTTGTCGCCCGTCCAGCTAATGTATTAACTGATGTCTCATCGCTGAGTATTTCCCACAAAGTCGTCCCTAATTGCTGAGATGCGTTCATCAAAGCATCAATAGTGGTTTTACCAATTCCCCGCCGAGGAGTATTAATAACTCGTAATAAACTGACTGTATCAGCTGGATTATTTATCGCTCTTAAATAAGCTACTACATCTTTAATTTCTTTGCGATCGTAAAACCTCATTCCCCCCACAACTGTGTAAGGAATTTGATATTTCACCAACAATTCTTCAAAGGGACGAGATTGGGCATTCGTCCGATAAAGTATGGCAAAACTACCCCAGTTCAACTCTGGATTTTGCTGTTCTAAAGTGCTAATTTGATTAATTACAAATGCCGCTTCTGCAAGTTCTTCATCAGCTTTGTGATAAGTAATCTGCTCACCCGTCCCCCGCGTCGCTTTCAGAACTTTATCAATCCGTTGGGTGTTGTTTTCAATCAGTTCATTAGCTGCTTGCAGAATGTTTTCACAAGAACGATAGTTTTCTTCCAGCTTAACCATCGTTCGGGTATCATCATCTACCAAACCATCGCCAAAGTCTTCCTGAAATCCCAGCAAGATGGTGAAATCTGCCATCCGAAAGCTGTAAATTGATTGGTCTGCATCACCGACAACAAAAACCGAGCGATTTTCCCATTCCCATTCGCTCTTTTTGGTTTCGCCATTAGTAACTAATAAATTAATAAGTTGATACTGAGTGCGGTTAGTATCCTGATATTCATCTACAAGGATATGACGAAACTTGCGATGCCAGTAGCCCAATACCTGCTCGTTTTGTTGAAATAATCTCGTAGGTACAAGAATAAGATCGTCAAAGTCGAGAGCGTTGTTTTGTGCTAACTTATCTTGATATAAACTGTAGACTTGGGCAATTACTCGTCCGCGATAATTTGGTTGGTCTTGCTCAAATTCTTGGGGTGATAAACCTTGGTTTTTAGCGTTACTAATAGCATAGCGAACAGAGCGAGCGTCAAACTTTTTATCGTCTAAATTTAGCTCTTTATTAACGATTTCTTTGATCAGACTTATTACATCTGATTCATCAAAAATAGAGAAATTACGATTCCACTTACGTCCTTTTTCGTCTACGTATTTTTCAATATCAAAGCGGAGAATGCGAGAAAATAGACTGTGGAAAGTGCCACACCACAAATCTTTGATCGTGTTTTTGTAAACTTGCGATCGCAATTGCGTTTGTTGGTATTCTGTCAACAAATCCAATCGCTGACCGTGTTGTTTCATTGCCAGTTGTTCAGCAAACAGCCGTTGAATCCGTTCTTTCATCTCCCGCGCGGCTTTATTGGTAAAAGTAACCGCCAGGATATTTTCTGGATCGACACGGTGTTTCAGAATTAGATTTGCAATGCGATAAGTCAGCGCTCGTGTTTTACCGGAACCTGCGCCAGCAACAACTAGCAACGGCCCACAGTAATGTTCGACAGCTTGACGTTGGCTAGGGTTAAGGTGACTGAGAAAGTCGATGGTTGTTGTCATGGATGTGAAAAAGCGATGTCTCCGACGGTCACTGAGCGTAGCCGAAGTGCGGGCTATGCCTACGCCTGGCATCACATCAATAGAGAGTTGCTATTGCCCAGGTTACAATATCTTAACGAAACTTGGTCAACAAAGAGTAAGATTTGTGTAAGAGCAATTCATGAATTGCCTCTACAATACGTTAATTTTTTCTACGCTAAATACGTTGATCGCGAGTTCTCCCTACACTTTCTGTCGTAAGATCAGCGACGGGGAATCTAACATTAAAAAATGCTGGACAAGCTCTAACTTTTTTATTCTCAGCCCTAATTAACACCTAACCAATAAGTATTGTCACTAAAAGGACGATCTCGCTCCTTGAGTACCCAATTGATATTGGGTAGCGATACACAATACATCATGATTCAACCGTTAAGTTTTTAAAGATGAAAAATTTCTTTAATTTCAGGTTTAACCAATACAAGGAGGGGTGGATATGGATCTCAGCTTAATTGTATCCAACATTTTGAATCCGCCAATCCTATTTTTCTTTTTAGGCATGACTGCTGTTTTTGTCAAGTCCGATCTAGAAATTCCTGCACCAGTACCAAAACTATTTTCGTTGTATCTGTTGATGGCGATTGGTTTTAAAGGGGGAGTAGAACTAATTAAAAGCGGTGTAACTCAAGATGTAATTCTAACACTCGCGGCAGCAATGATGATGGCTTGCGTTGTTCCAATTTACACCTTTTTTATCCTAAAGTGGAAATTGGATACTTACGATGCGGCTGCGATCGCAGCAACCTACGGTTCTATCAGTGCTGTCACCTTCATCACAGCTAGCGCTTTTTTAACTGAGCTTGGCATTACTTTTGATGGTTACATGGTGGCAGCTCTTGCTTTGATGGAATCCCCTGCGATTATAGTTGGTCTAATTTTGGTGAATATATTCACCGCCGATGGAAAGCGGGACTTTTCGTGGCCGGAAGTTTTGCAAGAAGCATTTCTTAATAGTTCAGTTTTTCTATTAGTCGGTAGTCTATTAATAGGTATCTTGACAGGAGAACGCGGTTGGCACGCATTAGAACCCTTTACTCAAGGGTTGTTTTATGGCGTTCTCACCTTCTTTTTACTGGACATGGGATTAGTGGCTGCTAGAAGAATTAAAGACTTGCAAAAAACCGGAGTTTTCCTGATTTTATTTGCCATACTAATTCCTATACTCAATGCAGGTATTGGGTTGGTAATTGCCAAATTGATCGGTATGCCTCGCGGAGATTCGCTGTTGTTCGCTGTATTGTGTGCTAGTGCTTCTTACATCGCTGTCCCGGCGGCTATGCGGATGACTGTTCCCGAAGCAAATCCCAGCCTGTATGTTTCTACCGCTATAGCAGTGACATTCCCGTTCAATATTATTGTCGGAATTCCGTTATATCTCTACGGAATTAACCTATTTTGGAGGTAATAATATGCACGTAGTTAAAAAGATAGAAATTATCGCTAACTCCTTTGAACTTGCCAAAATTCTAGATAATTTAGACAAGTCGGGTGTACATAACCATGCCATAATCCGAAATGTTGCTGGCAAAGGATTACGAGGAACGACAGAAGATTTAGACATGACCATGCTTGATAATGTTTACATCCTCGCGTTTTGTATGCCAGAACAACTCAAGCCTGTTGTCGAAAATATCAAACCACTCCTGAATAAGTTCGGAGGTACTTGTTACGTTTCCGATGTAATGGAGATTCGCTCTGTTAGATGTGTAGCGTCGATGTAAGAGAGTTATAAATTCAATGAAGCATTTCATGGAACGTCGTGACTTTTTGAAGTTAGGAATGACCGGGGCGTTTGGGATGATGCTATCTGCCAGCGATTTACTCTGGCGGGTAGAACAGGCAAAAGCTGCCGAAATCCCCTCAACTTCCCCTGAATCTCTCAGTCCCGATGCAGCATTGCAAAAGCTGATCGAGGGAAATCAGCGATTTATTCAGCATCATCCCCAATACCCCGATCAATCTGAACTGCGGCTGCACGAAGTTGCTCAAGCTCAACATCCATTTGCAACTATTCTTAGTTGTGCGGATTCACGAGTACCCGCAGAAATTGTTTTCGATCAAGGCATTGGGGACATTTTTGATGTTCGGATTGCCGGAAATATTGCCACACATGAAGCGATCGGTAGTATTGAATATGCAGTTGTCTTATTAGGTTCTCCACTGCTAATGGTGATGGGCCATGAGCGCTGTGGGGCTGTAACCGCAGCTGTACAAAACGAATCGTTACTTGGTGATATTAGTACTTTTGTTAAGGCAATTAAGCCAGCAGTGGAAAAGGTCAAAGATCAGCCCGGTGATGCAGTTGAAAACGCTGTGGTAGCAAATGTGCAATATCAAATTGAACGGTTGCAAAAATCAAAGCTTTTAACTGAGCAGGTGGAGTCCGGCAAATTGAAAATTGTCGGGGGTCGTTACGATTTAGATACAGGTAGGGTGACTATTATTACTTAATTCACGGGATGAGGGAGCAGAGGGGCAGAGGGGCAGGGGAGCAGAGGGGCAGGGGAGCAGGGGAGCAGAGGGGCAGAGGGGCAGAGGGGCAGAGGGGCAGAGGGGCAGGGGAGCAGGGGAGCAGGGGAGCAGGGGAGCAGGGGAGCAGGGGAGCAGGGGAGCAG
>NZ_JAVRCE010000035.1:45283-74225 GCF_034530915.1 Nostoc sp. DedQUE09 | reverse complement strand
TTTTGACTGATACGCTTGTAAATTAAGGACTTTTAGGGAATGAAACAGCCCTGGGGGGGCAGGGGGGCAGGGGAGCAGGGGAGCAGGGGGGCAGGGGGGCAGGGGAGCAGGGGAGCAGGGGGGCAGGGGAGCAGGGGAGCAGGGGGGCAGAGGGAAAATAACTAATAACTAATGACAAATGACTAAGGACAAATGACTAATGACTATTAAACTTGTTCGCTGCTGAGATGAGCGATCGCTTGTTTAATCCAATCTTCGACATAGGCATCTTTGGGTAGTCCGATATCTTCACTTACCACATGGAGAGCGTGACTGACCTCATGGGCAGTATATCCCAAGGCGAAGAGGGTCATTTGTACCTCTTCGAGAATTCCTGGTGCTGGCCCGCCTGTGGCGACGAAGAACCCGGCTGATTTGCGCCACTCGACTAATTTGCTTTTCAGTTCCAAACAGATGCGTTCTGCGATTTTTTTGCCCACTCCTGGAGCCTGAATGAGGATTTGTGTATTGCCAGCGATAATTGCTTGGACTAAATCTGGTAGTTCCAGAGTGTCTAGGAGTGCGATCGCTAAGGCTGCACCAATACCTGTGACAGTGAGCAAGTGGCGAAATAAATCGCGTTCGGCTGGGGAAGCAAAGCCATATAGAAAGGGCACTTCTTCACGAATTTGCAAATGGGTAAAAATTTGCGCCACTCCTCCTGACTCTGGTAACTGATTGGCTAGCCGTTGGGGAACTTGCAAATCATACCCCAAGCCATTCACTTCCAGAGTCAGAATCACGCGATTAGCGCCAATTGTTTGGATACCAGCGACTATACCTTTTAAATAACTAATCATTACAAGAGACCAAAATAATTTAAGCCTTCAATAATTCCACCTGCACAAAAACCTTTTGCCAGGTAGCGGTGGTCAGCGGGATACTCATTGTGCCATTGGAGTAACTCTTTGCGGGCATTCCCCACAATGATTCCCCGTTCGTTGCCTACAGCAAATAAAGCAATATCATTACCCGAATCACCACAGACAACTGTTTGTTCTGCTGCAAATTTCCACTTCTGGCGTAAAAACTGCATTGCTTGACCTTTATCGCTGGTCAGGGGTACAATGTCAAGGTCTATTCCGCTACTGTAGATTAACTTTACATTTAATTTAGATTTTTGTAACTCTGCTTCAAGTTGTGGTAGAACATTCGCAGATACTTCTTGTTCTAAAAAACAACTCACTTTGAAGGGACGCTGTTCGGAATCTGGTTGCCGAACTAACTCAGGATATTTTTTCGTAATAGATAATACAGTTTCCCGTTCCCATCCCGGAGAGAGGATTTCTGACCAACCTGAGTCGGGAGTATCAGTACCATCTAGGTAAATTTCTGTACCCACGGAAAGAACAAGGGCATCCGGTTGCAAAAGATTTTTTTGAGCTTGGAGTTCTTTGTAAAGTACAGGCGATCGCCCCGTAGAATAAACGATTTTAGTGCCGTATTCTTGGCGATGTCTCTCCAATAGTTGATTTAGTTCTGGTAAAGCGCTGTCATCACCGACGGTACGATACACGAGGGTGTCATCTAAATCGGTTACAAAAAGAAATGGTTTCATGATTAAGACCTCTTGCAAAATTTCGTTATTCTACCGCGTGAAGAGACTTTTGCAAGAGATTTCTTTGTTGAAAACAAAATACTGATGGATACGTGGAAGGTGCGCCAGAATTAGTAGCGGAAGTTGCCGCCAGCAGTGCTAGCAAAGATTTGTATGATAAAAAACGTGCCTATCGTCGCAATGGCATTCAGGAATATATTGTTTGGCAGGTTTTTGATAGCACTGTTAGTTGGTTCAGCTTGCAAAATGGTGAATACGTAGCACTGATCCCAAATGCGTTAGGGATAATTCAAAGTCAAGTATTTCCGGGATTGTGGCTTGATGTATCAGCATTAGTTGCAGGAAATATGCAACAAGTTTTGGCAGTGTTGCAAAAAGGGCTAAGTTCAGTAGAGCATCAGATGTTTATTCAGCAGATAAGTATTTAAAACCTTTGAAAAACGCGAAATTGCATTTCGTGCTATTCGTCTAAAGTCTTATTCATCAAATGAAGAATAAATCCTCTCAAAGCTAGGTGAGCAAATTTTTTGGCTGCGTTAATGTTAAGACTGGCGGTATATGTGCTTTTGTTGCCCACGCTGCTAGACTAGTGAAATTGTTACATTAATGCTTGAACACAATATTATCGTTATTGGAACATCAGCAGGTGGGGTTGAGGCGCTGACTTATCTAGTCAAGCATTTGTCGCCTGACCTCAATGCTGCTGTGATTATAGTTCTTCATGTATCAAGTCACAGCAAAAGTTTTCTGCCAGAAATATTAAGTCGTGCTGGCAAGTTGCCAGTGTCTCACGCTCAGGACGGCGAAGCTATTGTTCATGGTTGGATTTATGTCGCTTTGCCTGACTACCACTTACTGGTAGAACGAGGATATTTGCGTTTGACGCGGGGAGCAAAAGAAAACCGTTGTCGTCCCGCGATCGATCCATTGTTTCGCAGTGCAGCACGAGCCTATGGGCAACGAGTGATTGCTGTACTACTAACAGGTGTGCTTGATGACGGCACGGCGGGAATAATGGCTGTAAAAATGCGGGGCGGTGTGGCAATTGTCCAAAATCCCGACGATGCTTTGTATGCTGATATGCCACGTAATGCGATCGAGAATGTAGAGGATATTGACCGTATCGCGCCACTTTCAGATATTCCTTCTATTTTAGTAGCTTTAGTTAATACGCCAATGGAAGTACAACCAGAAAACCCCATACCTAGCAAGATGGAGTTTGAAACTAAAATAGCGCAATTGAATTTGGAAGCAATAGAAAACGAAGACAAACGACCTGGTAAACCATCAACCTTTGGCTGTCCTGACTGCGGCGGTATGCTCTGGGAAATCGAAGAGGGAAATTTGTTACGCTTCCGCTGCCGCACGGGTCATGCTTATTCAGCAAAAACTTTGCTGACCACGCAGTCTGATAAGGTGGAGGATGCACTATGGCTCGCTTTGAGGGCATTAGAAGAGAAAGCTTCTTTATCACATCGTATGGCTGCAAGGATGGAGGCTCGCAATCAAACCTTGGCGGCACAAAGATTCAAAGAGGAAGCGCACTCTGCCTGGGAGCGCTCCGCCATTATTCGAGAAGTACTTTTGAAGGTCGATTCAAACACAGGTGTTGATTGAAGGTTAAACCGAATCATTTTGAGAAATGGGATGGTTTTGTTTACTGCGTGCAAGTACCACCACAGCTTGAACTAACTCTTCTGGATCGAGGGGCTTGGTAACGTGCAGTTGATAGCCACTGGTTATGGCTCGCTGAGAATCTTCAGTTCTGGCATAAGCAGTCAAAGCGATCGCAGGAATCTTTCCCCCTTTTTCGGGAGTTAAAGCGCGAATCTGTTGAATCAGAGAATAGCCATCAACTTCGGGCATTCCAATATCACTGACTAAAACATCGGGTTGAAAGGATTCTAAGTTTGCTAAAACTTCTGTTGCTTCTGCAACAGTCAGGACTTGCGCGCCGTATTCAGCAAGCAATACTGTTATTAGCTCACGAGCATCGGGGTCATCATCAACTGTGAGGACTCGAATCCCTGTGAGTTCGAGTGCTGATTGTGGCAACTCATCTGTCTGCTTAATTTCCGGTTCCACATTCAGCAGTGGCAACTGGACTGTAAAGGTGGCTCCCAACCCAACACCCGGACTATCAGCCGCGATCGTGCCGCCGTGCGCCTCAACCAACTGCCGGACGATCGCTAACCCCAATCCCAACCCGCCATACTTGCGAGTAATTGAGACATCTTCTTGACGGAATGATTCAAAAATATACGGGAGAAAATCTGGGTTAATGCCTTTACCAGTGTCACTGATGATAATCTGTGCCCGATCGTCAACTCGCTCTAGTCGGGTTTCTACTCGTCCGCCTTTGGGGGTAAACTTGATCGCGTTGGAAAGTAAATTCCAAACGATCTGTTGAAGGCGGTTGGAATCTCCAGAGACTTGCCCAATATTCGGCAGTACTGAATGCAATACAATTGATTTGGAAAGGGCTGCTGTATTTACTGTGTCGAGCGCAGATTCAATCACAAATGCCAAATTCAGTGGAGCCGCATCGATGCTGAGTTTGCCCCGCAGAATTTTGGCGACATCAAGCAAGTCATCAATCAGTTGAGTTTGCAGTTTAGCGTTGCGTTCAATGGTGGCTAAAGCTTCAGCCGTTTTCGTTTCACTAAATTTGCGGTTTTGCAGCAGTTTTGTCCAGCCGAGAATCGGGTTGAGAGGCGATCGCAATTCATGGGAGAGAATGGCCAAAAACTCATCTTTGATTCGATTAGCGCGTTCGGCTTCGGCTCTGGCTGCTTGTTCTAGTTGAAATAGGCGATCGCGTTCGATTTCAGCTTGTTTGCGAGCGGTGATATCCTGGACGTTGCCTACCATCCGTACCGCATTGCCCGCAGCATCATAGAAAACCTGACCTCTAGCCGCTAACCAGCGAATGCCATCAGGATGTATAATCCGGAAATCATCTTCATAATGCTCTTGCTGTTGCTGAATGGTGTTACTCACCCCTTCATTGCCTGAGATGCGATCGTCTGGGTGCAAACGACTTAACCACAGCTCATAGGTGATTTCCTTTGTGCTTGGATCGAGTCCAAACAGATTAATGTACTCTTCAGATACATGAGCTCTGTTGTGGGTAATGTCCCAGTCCCATAATCCCGATTGCGTAGCTTTGTACGCCAATTTCAACCGGGCTTCGCTCTCCTGCAACAGGAGTTCTATCTTTTTGCGATCGGTGATGTCTCGTGAAATCAACAAGATTCGTTCCAGCTGCCCAGAGCCATCCAAAATCGGGCTAACGACCACTTCCCACCATTTCGGTGTGCCTTTTGCAGTTGGGCAGTATCCGCGAAAAATGCTGACTTCGCCTGTTTTAGCGGCAGTGAGTGCATCCTCTGCCTGTTGCCGAGAACTGCCTTCCCAGAAACAGAGCCATTCAGTATTGAGATAGGAATTTAAGTCATCAATTTCCATCAAACACAGTCCACCTGTGTTCATGTACAGCAGCCGCCCATCGAGGCTTAACACATTGATGCAGTCAGAACTGCTGTCTAAAATGCGGTTTTTAAATTCTTCACTCTGGCGCAGGGCAATTTCTGTTTGTTGGCGAGTGGTGATATCTCGCCAGGTGGCAACAAATCCATCTCCACATTTAGCCACGCGGATATCAAAGGCTCTAACTAAGCGTTGTTTTCCGTAATCATCCTCATAAATTAAACTGTCTTTAATGAGTGGCTGCCCTGTTTCTACTACCTGGCAGTATTCATCAAACAATCCACTTTCATGATGCCCTGGTAGTAATTCACACAATCCTCGTCCAATCTGCTGCTCATAAGTCATTTGATTGTTGAAACAAGCTGCACTATTGACATATTCAGTCACAAAATCGACAATCTGTCCCTGCTCATTCCGTACAGCACGGTATACCCCAAAGCAGTCCAGCATATTTTCAACTGAGGTGCGGAAGCGTTCTTCGCTGTCTCGCAGGGCTTGCTCTGCCTGTTTACGATCGCTGATGTCTTCGGCAATCCCGGCAAACCGATAAATCTCTCCTGTTTCATCTCGAAGTGGAAAGCAGCGATCATGAACCCAGCGAATACTACCATTGGGTAAAATAATCCGATATTCCTCATCAAATTTCCCGGCGACAGCTTTTTCATGAAACGCTCTATCTGTCGATTCTCGATCCTCTGGGTGGATGCAATCGACCCATGCTTGTTGTCCTTGATACAATTCCTCCGGGTTCAATCCCCACAGTCGTTTATATGCAGGACTAACATAGCTGACTCGATTTTCCGACACTTCTGCGATCCAGAACACAGCATCAATATTTTCTGCAAGCTGCCGAAAACGTTCCTCACTCTCGCGCAGAGTTTCGGCTGACCGTTTGCGTTCGGTGATATCTAGATCGATACCCGCCATCTGAATTGGTTGCCCCTGTTGGTCGTAGATCGCCTTACCCTGGCTTAATGCCCAGCGAATTGTGCCGTTGGGATATACCACTCGAAATTCAATGTCATATTCTTCTTTGGTGGCGACAGCACGATTGACGGCTGTCAGCACGCGATCGCGATCTTTAGGGTGGACTCGTGCGGCAAACATCTCGAATGAACCGTCAAATTCTGCTGGTTCCAGTCCAAACAAGGCTTCCAGGTTATCCGACCAGGAAATTTTTCCCGTTTGGATGTTCCAGTTCCACGTTCCCATCCGCGAGGCTGATAGTGCTAATCGCAGCTGTTCTTCACTCTCCCGTAATTCTGCTTCTACCCGTCTGCGCTCGGTCAGTTCATTTTGTGCCTGCTGATAGAGTTCCGCTTGGCGAATTGCAATGCCAACTTGAATCGCCAGTTCTTTGAGCAAGTCGATCTCTAAGGGTTGCCACTTTCGAGGAATTGCACAGTTATGAGCAATTAGCAACCCCCAAAAGTGGTTATCGTAAATAATCGGCACGACCAGATTAGCTTTCACTTGAAACTGAGCCAACAATTCAACGTGGCAGGGATCGATACTGCTATGCTGAATATCAAATATTGCCGTTACGTAACCCTGACGATAGCGTTGGATATAATTCTCGACAAAGACGGTATCGTAGCTGACAGTTTCCAATGGATTCCATGCAAGGTAGTTCTTTGCGAGGCAGGGATCGTACATAGTAGAGTCAAGCAGCGATCGCCACTCTGCGCCAACCGATTCTGCTACTACTGTGCCATTACCATCAGGTTTTAACTGAAAAACCAAGACGCGATCGGTGTGTAGAAATTCTCGCACTTCGGCTACAGTTGTCTGAAGAATTTCATCCAGATTTAGCGATTGGTGAATTTTCTGGGTAATATGTGAGACTACGCGCTCTCGTTCAATACGCTGTTGTAGTTGGGTGCGTAGCTGCACTGTTTCAATTGCCCCATTTACCGCTATTTGCAGCCCTTCTGGGGTAATTTGCTCTTTAACAAGATAATCTTGTGCGCCCGCTTTGATCGCCTTAACTGCGATCGCCTCATTGCCCTGCCCAGTGACGACAATCACGGGTAGGCAAGGCTGTTGGGTCGAGGGTTGCAATTGTGCCAGAAATTCTAGTCCGTCTAGGTCGGGCAATCGATAATCAAGCAATACTACATCGGGCTGATGTTGCTGCCAAAGTTCTAGCCCCTGTTGTCCCAGCGTTGCTTCTAGGATAGTGTACGAATATTCGCGATCGCGCAGTAAATACCGCCGATAGAGTTCTCGATCTTCTGGGGAATCATCGACAATTAAGAGAGCGCGCTGTTGCTGAGACATTGTGAATTAATTAATCAAATAGATGTTAACCCACATTCCGCAGGTTGGCATAGAAAATTGACATTTTTCAAGAAATGCTAAAACCCTCATGATGCCAGGATTTAAGCATATTTGATAGATTTATTGGTTCGCTTTTTACATCTGCTTTGCGTTAAATTACTGAATAACTTTAATGTATAATTTTATTCTTGTTTTACTTGTAAAAGTTATATCACTTTTGCCAGAGAATAATCTATAAATATTCATTCAATAATACAAATCTTCTATGAAGATCGTAATCGCAATCCTAAATAATGTGAGACAGATAAAATCGCTGTAAAGCTTATAATTAGAGACTTGAAATTTCCTAATATTCTCGCGTTTCAATTCGGTTGCTAAATCTGATTCATTAGTTATTATTATGCGGCTGCATCTATGCAAAAATCCTAAAACCCTCTTTCTCTCCTTCCCTAAACTTTGCAGTCTGAATAATAAATTTTTTACTCAGCATAATATTAAACCAATGGCAGGATAAACTGAATGCGATCGCCATTATCACAATTGCAAATTTACTTAATCGACAATTAAGACAATGCGCGATCTCTGACTCATGAATAATCCTTGGAATAATCAGGCAGTGTCGTCACTTCAAACCAATATTCCACGAGCATTTGAATATCTCGTTTCAGTTGAGCAAAATTGATTGGTTTAACGATGTAGCTGTTGACACCATATTGATAACATACTTCGATATCTTTAGGATTGTTAGAGGTAGTAAACACCACCACTGGAATCATTTTCAAGTTATCATCATGTTTAATCCGGCGTAACACTTCTCGTCCATCGGTTCCGGGTAGGTTCAAGTCAAGCATAATCAAGCCGGGTCGGGGCGCACTTTTGCGCTCCACATAGCTACCAGTGCGATAAAGAAACGCCAAGGCTTGTTCTCCATTCACACACCTCTGAATAGCGATCGCAATGGCAGAGCGCCCTAGAAATCTTTGCAGTGTCTCAAAGTCTTCATTGCTATCCTCGACAATTAAAAGTAGTGGTTTTTCCGGGATCGGGGAGGCTGAAATTTGAGTCATGTATTTGCCTCCGCCGACAGGGTAAAGTAAAAGGTACTACCAACAGTTGGTGTAGATTCCACCCAAATTCTACCACCATGACGTTCCACAATTTTGCGGGCAATGGTTAACCCTACGCCAGTCCCACCACCAAACTCATCCCGTCCATGTAAGCGGCGGAAGATTTGAAAGATTTTGTCGAGATGTTCTTGGGGGATGCCAATGCCGTTATCACGAACGTAGAAAGTTAGAGAAGTAGAAGTAACTTTTTTTTCTCCATTTTCTTCAATAAAACCTATTTCGACCCATTTCTCAGGTTTATCATTGTACTTAATAGCGTTGCTAATCAGGTTGCTGAATAGTTCATTAATCTGAGCGCGATCGCCTTCAACGCTCTTAAAGGGTTGAGGGATGCGAAACTCAACTTCGCTCTGCGGTCTGGAAATGGTCAAGGTGGCGATTACCTGGGGCACTAACTCATGCAGATTCACTGATTGCCGGATCAGTTCGGCGCGTCCCAACCGCGAGAAATGGAGGAGAGAATTAATCAAGTCTTCCATTCGCTGCGTCAGCCGCACCAAGGTTTGCAGTTTGGCAATTCCATCGTTATCTAGTACATCTGCATAGTCTTCCATTAAGAAGTTAGCGTAGTTGTGAATGCCCCGTAGCGGTTCTTTGAGGTCATGGGAAGCAACATAGGCGAAAGAATCAAGTTCTTCGTTACTCCGTTGTAATTCAAAATTCATCGATGCCAGTTTGTCTGCTTGTCGTAACACAACGCCCACAATCAGACTTCGCAGTTCAGTAACCACCTCAATTTCACAAGGTTTCCAGGGTAGGGCAGATCCTTGCACCGTTTCTTGCCATAATTCAAAGGATTTGCGAGGAGACATTCTTAAACTGCCATCGGACAAAACTTCCACAGGCTTGTTGGGGTTGCCGCCCCAATTCACCGTTTGAATTACCTCTGGACGAAACCAGAGAATATAATTGTGGTGAACTTTGGAAATTTCCAGAGCTAACACGCCACTAGCGATCGCTTTAAATGATTCGGCGGCAGGGTAATTTTTCGTAAGCGATCGCGTCTCAAACAAGTTATGATGCAGTTGAGGTTTAATCCAATCAAGTAAGGCGTTAACCTCTGACTTTGATGGCGTTTTACCGACTTGAATATACTGGTCGCCACTACATATCACCGCTCCCGTAGCGCTGACCAGATTGAGTAATTGAGATTTCAGTTGCACCATACCATCCAGGAAATACTCAGCCTGAGACAAGCCTTCGACAAATTGAGTTTGTAATGACTTTAATTGACTTTTGTAATCAATATCTTCACTCGCTTCTTTATTTGCCAGTTCCACAGACATCACCTGTCCAATGAACTCGCAGATGGTGCGGATATTGTAAGCAATATATTTGGGTGACGAATGGTGACAGGCAATCAATCCCCAAAGCTTTTGATCTTGCATCAGAGAAATAGACATAGAGGCGGTCACGCCCATATTTTGTAGGTACTCTAAATGAATCGGAGAAACACTCCGCAACACCGAGAGACTGAGATCCAACGGTTGATTTGTTAAAGGATTGTTCGCTGGAATTAAGGTTACAGGCTGGTAGCTAGCATCTGGAATCAGCCGCAGCCAGTTGAGAGTATATAGCTGTCGGGCTTGTTTGGGAATGTCAGAGGGTGGATAGTGTAAATCCAAATAGGGCGTTTCCTGATTCGTGTCTTCAGCAATGACCCTGCCTGCCCCTTCCCAATCGAATCGATAGACCATGACGCGATCAAAGCCAGTAATTCGCCGGACTTCTGTCACCACAATCTGGCACATTTCTAGCAACGTTGGTGCTTTTTGAATGCGGGTAATGGTTCCTCTTACCTGTTGATAAAAGTCGAAAAAACCTGTTTTTCCCTTCGCTTTTTTCGGTTCTAATTCCAGAATAATAATAGTATCTAAACGATGGACAATGCCATCAAAATGAATTGATTTATTTTGATGTTTGATAGACAAATTGAGCGGATTAACACTCTCAAAATCCTCTGCCAGACATTGTTGAATTAGTTTAATCTGCTTGACATTGAGTAAATCTGATATCGGCTTGCCCAGCAATTCATCAGGTTGACGGCCAACGGCTTCCTGGCTGTTACTGCTCACCTGAAGGATTTCCAGCGTGGGATCTTGCAAAACCAGTAAAATCCCGTGAGGCTGGATCAAACTGGGAATATGGATTAGTTCGCGATCGCAGTTTGTCAAATCAATGATTTCATCAGTCATTCTCTGTTTATCCAACTCCTCATTAGAATTCTGGCTTCAAGGAGGGAGGAGGCAGAAGCTCTTTATATCTAAAATTTTGAGTCCTGCATTTTGTATCTCACTTAAAGCAAACTTCTATATTCACACTACTAGCCTAGACTCAAACTAGAGTCTCCGGCATCTACTCTTGGCTTAATGTTTCAATCAACAAATCTACCTGCTGTTGTCGCTGCTGCAAAAAACCTTCGCACTGACGCAAATACTCCACAGCAGTTGCAAATTGGTCAAACACAGCTTCCAATTCCAATTCACCCGCCTCAATGCGAGTAATAATTCCCTCTATCTCAGCAACCTTCGCCTCATAATTCCAACCTTCCTCAGAACTAGAAGCACCCTTACGTTTAACCATTAATCTCTCTGCGTCCTCTGCGCCTCTGCGGTTCGTTCACTTCCATAACCTTCACTTTAACCTCACCTTGCCCCAATTGAATCATTAACTCTTGCCCCACAGCCAACTCTGCTGCCGAACGAGCGATCGCTCCATCTTCCCTTCTCACCACCGCATAACCACGCTGTAACACCGCTTTCGGGTCAAGACTAGCCAACTTCTGCCGCAATAATTCTAAATGCTGCGTTGCTTGCTGCGATCGCCCCGTGGTAATTTGCACCAAATGCTGACGTTTCCAAGCAAGCTTTTCCACTTCCTGCTGCACTTGCCGATCTAACCGCAAACGTCGCAAACGATTACGTAATACTTGCAGTTTATTCTCAGCATTTTCCCTAAAGTCATGTATCGCCTCATGTAAAGCGACAACTCGCTGCCGATGCTCAGTATACAACTCTGAAAGTGCTGGTACAACCATTTCCGCTGCCGCAGTGGGTGTATGCACACATACATCTGCGACTAAATCTGCTAAAGATTCATCTCGTTGATGGCCGATACCAGTAATTACAGGAATGGAACAACTAGCCAGCGATCGCACCACTCGTTCATCATTAAAACAAGCTAATTCTTCCACCGCGCCACCACCCCGCGATAAAATTAGCACTTCGGCGCGACCATCTCTTTCCACCCGCTCAATAGCCTTAACGATAGATTCCGGCGCTTGCTCACCTTGTACTGTTGCGGGAGAAAATAAAACGTGTAAACCTGGATATCTTTGTTTGAGAGTTTTTTGAATATCACCCCAAGCAGCAGCCGTTGGTGAAGTGACAACAGCGATCGTTTGGGGATGAATGGGGAGCGATCGCTTTCTTTGCGCGTCGAATAATCCCTCAGCCAGCAAGCGATTTTTGAGTTGTTGATAGCGTAACGCCTGTAAACCAACACCAGCAGGTAGAGTTTGCCAAACTGATAACTGATACTCTCCCCGTTGCGGATAGACGCGAATGCTGCCCAAAATGATTATCTGTTCGCCAGGAACAGGCATTTGGGCGAGTTTTGGCAATTGGCTATTCCATACTACACACTTAATGCCCGCGGTGCGATCGGTATCTTGCAGCGTAAAAAATAAACCACTGCGATGATGGTTAGCGCTGGAGACTTCGCCAGTTACCCAAACTTGCCGCAATTGTTCATCTTGCTCTAACAGCAAGCGGATATAGTCAGTTAATCCAGATACTGAAAGCGCTGTATCGAGAATCAGAGAGTCGGGAAGGTCGAGAGTCATCAAAGATATACGAAAGCAAAAGCCTAATCAAATCTTAGCAAATAACGTTAATTGATAGCTATTTTGTTGAATAACCAAACTGAAAATATCCAAAAAATCTATTAGACTTAAATTAATCACTAAACAGAGTTTAAAACCATAATGGAAAAAATAGAACTTGAACTAGACAGGCTCACCTTTGAACGAGCAAAAACTCTGGCAATAGTCAATAAATCAACTTTATCAGAATTGATTAGTCATGTAATTGAACGTCTAGCAGAAGTTCAGGAGAAAAACGATCCCTTAATGGGATTATATGCTGATGTTCCAGAAATTGTTGATGAAATTGTTGCTGAGGCGATGGCAAAAAGAGGATATACTAAATTAGATGAATAAAGTAGAAAAGTCCGTACTTGATACGGATATTCTTTCAGAAATTATTAAACGAGTAAATCCTCGCATTATTTTCAAAGCCAATAGTTACTTAAACCAGTTTGATAAATACACAATTTCTGCAATTACAGTCATGGAAATTGTAGAAGGCTGGCAAAAACGTAAGCAAGAAAAACGTCTTCAGCAATTTTTAACTATACTGGCTTCACAGGAAATATTATCCTTTGACTTGACAGAAGCTGTATTAGCAGGGAAAATTTACGCTGATTTAGAGATAACCGGACAAAGAATTGGTTATCCCGATTGTATGATTGCTGCAATTGCCATCAGTCATAATCTAACTTTAGTTACGGGTAATTTATCTCATTATCAAAGAATTCAAGATTTAAATTATTCACTAAAGCTAGATAACTGGCGTTTATAGCAACAATGGTGATATATTTTATTTGTTCATCAGGGATTATACCATCATAAAATAATTTTGATATTGTTCCATCACCATAATCATCGTTCACCCAAGCTGCTAAAGCACTCAATCTATGGCTACCATCAATTACGAATAAGTATCCGCCCGTACTTCGCCATAGAATAATTGCTGGTATTAAATCACCTTCTATAAAAGTTTTTATAAATTCGCATATTTTATCTTTATCCCATTCATTTGTTTCTCTTTGAAAATCCGGTTTGCGGATATTGGGGAAAAAAACGAATCTATTTCTATATCTCCAATAGAAATTGTTTCTTTCTTTTAGCCTGGATTACTATTTTCTCCTACTTCAAAATCTTCTCGTGGGATTAAAGCATCCAAATTAACTTTAGTAGCCATCACTTTTCACTTATTTAATTAATTCTGTACAGTTGTACAGCAGTTTTCATTTATTCAAACCACAATCTTGCCTTTTATGTGTGCCTTTGTAACTTTGCGTGAGACAAAATCAAGATGATTCATTTACCTGACACTAGCTGTAAGACAGTTATAACAGTTACTAAGTATTTTAGCATACCTGCAAATTAGACCTATTTCTTGCTAAACCCGTCACTGAGATATCTCCCAGAAAAACCCACTTACGCTAAAGACAGAAGCAAAACCGTCACGTAAAGACTATGATTCAGATTCTTTCGTTTAGCAAATAAAGCCACCGTCGTTGATGATATGCTGATTGGCATGGCGATCGCTCCTAATTTAGCAACCTTCGCAAATGCTCACGAGTAGGGTCTACTGACAGTGTTATTTAGGTAATTTATTTTTTCTTTGAAAACCCTTGCTTACCCAGCCAAAAAGAAGCTATCTCTGAATGCAAGTTGGTATCATTGTGCAAGACTACCCTAATCTGGTAGCGATCGAGTTACGATCTTGTTACACCCCTTTTTTGATTTGAGAAGTCCTATTCCAGAATTTTCTGGTTAAAATAGTATATCTGTTCTACTCAATTTCCCAGAGCAACACTCCTTAAAACCATATATTTAGAGGCATTAGAGGCAAGAATGGCTATCAACACCGATACTTCAGGCAAGCAAAAAGCGCTGACTATGGTGCTCAACCAGATTGAGCGCAGCTTTGGTAAAGGAGCAATCATGCGCCTGGGCGATGCTACCCGGATGCGGGTGGAGACCATTTCCAGTGGAGCGCTCACCCTAGATTTAGCATTGGGTGGTGGTTTACCAAAAGGGCGGGTAATTGAAATTTATGGGCCGGAAAGTTCCGGGAAGACTACAGTAGCGCTACATGCACTCGCCGAAGTGCAAAGAAATGGCGGTGTTGCAGCCTTTGTTGATGCAGAACACGCCCTCGATCCTACTTATGCTGCGGCATTGGGTGTAGATATTGACAATTTGCTGATTTCCCAACCTGACACTGGCGAATCAGCTTTAGAAATTGTCGATCAGCTTGTTCGCTCTGCTGCGGTTGATATTGTAGTCATTGACTCAGTAGCAGCACTGGTTCCCCGTGCTGAAATTGAAGGCGATATGGGTGATGCCCATGTTGGTCTGCAAGCGCGATTAATGAGCCAAGCCCTACGTAAAATTACGGGCAATATTGGTAAATCTGGTTGTACAGTCATTTTCATCAACCAGTTGCGGCAAAAAATCGGTGTTACCTACGGTAGCCCAGAAACTACTACTGGCGGTAACGCATTGAAATTTTACGCTTCGGTGCGCTTGGATATTCGCCGAATTCAAACCTTGAAAAAAGGTACTGATGAATTTGGTAATCGCGTTAAAGTCAAAGTTGCTAAAAATAAAGTAGCGCCGCCTTTCAGAATTGCTGAATTCGACATTATTTTTGGTAAAGGTATTTCTACCTTGGGTTGTCTTGTTGACCTAGCAGAAGAAACTGGCATTATTGTCCGCAAAGGAGCTTGGTATAGTTACAACGGCGATAATATCTCCCAAGGACGAGACAACGCCATTAAATATCTAGAAGAAAAGCCCGAATTCGCTGAAGAAATTAAAAAACTGGTGCGTGAAAAGTTAGATAAAGGTGCTGTTGTTTCTGCTAACTCCGTTGCTAAAGCCAGTGAGGAAGATGAAGAGGAAGAAGTTGATTTAGAGCCAGAAGAATAAGGAATGTGGATTTATTAATCTACAATTACTAATAGATGGTGCGTTACAAAGACAGCTAACGCACCTTATTTTTTTGAATATAGATTTTGACATTGTTACATGCAAGCCTAAATCCAAATATTGAATAGCTTTGGGTTGATCTTCATATCCTACTTAATATTTTTGCGTAGGCGTAGCCCGCACTTCAACTTGGCTCAGTGACCTTCGTAGACATCGCACTGATGTGTCACCGATGAACCCATCAATTTCAACTTGACAGACTACTATTATGGAAAAAATACTGGATCGAGGTTTCATATCATGTCCGGCTAATTAGTTATAATTCCCTTTCTCTATGCAGAAAGCCCAAAAACCCATCCCCTCTGCCCCTCCGCTCCTCTGCGGTCTTAATGATAAGTCTTTAACCGGACATGATATCAGCCTGAGATTGACACTAATGACCAGCTATATGGTAATATTTCATGGCATTATGCTAAAAAACTTTGTTTATAATCAAAGAGTAGCCAACCCATGAGTTTAGCTGTAATTAAGTTCTCTTCAGAAGAGTGCGGCATCTGCCACAAAATGTCTTTTTATGACAAAAAGGTGGCTGAAGAACTGGGTTTAGAGTTTATCGATGTAAAAATGCAAGATACCACTGCTTACCGCAAGTATCGCAAGATTTTATTGACTCAATATCCCGATAAATCAGAAATGGGATGGCCTACTTACATCATCTGCAATTCTCCAGAGGGGGAATTTCAGATTGTTGGTGAAGTAAAAGGAGGCCATCCCAAAGGTGAGTTTAGAAGCCGTCTGCAAGAAGTTCTGAATTCCACAGCTAATCAGAACTAATTACCTCAAAAGATTTGACCTCTAAGGCAGGGCCAATCATGGCAGTTGTCATGATATCTTCACGCACCTGCCCTTTAACTTTTGCTTTTTGTCCGGCTTTGAGTAAGTCTTTGTCAGCCCCTCTGAGGATTTCGTAAGTAACACCTTCTTCTGTAACTAACGCCCATGCGCCTGTACCAATATCACGACGTTCGACTGTACCTGTAAGTGTAATGCTCATAACAGTGCTGAGTGCTGAGTGTTGAGTAAGGAGAGTAGGGAATTGGGAGTTAGGAGTTAGGAGTTAGGAGTTATAAAAATTGATTCTCCATGCGCTATGCTCAATGCCCCATTCCCTATTCCCCATTTATGCTATTTTTTCTTCGTTTTTCAATGCTAAACGAACAAGTCCATAACAGATTAGGGCATTGGCAATGAGGAAGAGGCGTGCTAAGTGACCACTTCCCAACCCCCAAACTGCGGGATCAAAAAACGCACTTGTAGTTAAGCACGCTGCGACACCTAAGGTTGAACCAATTGCAAACCATTTCCAACTAGGATGTCCTAGCAGCAATGCCATCAACACAATGGGAATTAGTACACTGGCAAATAGGGGATTTAATGCATCAGTTCCCTGGAGAGTATTGCCCAATTCGGGAATTGAACTGCCCAAAACCCGGAAAGGCCATTGGGGAAGATCAAAAATATAGATTCCCTTGAGGAAGAATAACCCAGAACTACCGGCAATTAGTCCACTGGATAAAGACCAACTCCAAGCGAAGGGGAAGTAAACGCGTAAAAACCAAGCTAGCAGATAGGAACCAACTACCATTAAAATCTTGGGTAACAGTGCTACCGCACCACCATCAATCCAAAAGCCGGGGTTAAGATAGCCGTTATCCCGTAACCACCGGAAGAAATCTGGGAAACTAATTTGCCCCCCAAAGGCTAATTTGACTGCTGCTTCTGCATTGAGTTGTCCAGCGCCATAATAGTTTAAACCATCATCCTGAATCACTCGTGCGGACTGTTTGAGGACTTTTAAGACTTCATCTGGTTCTTTGATGCCAGCAGCTTTGATTAATGCCGCAACACCAGCAACGTGGGGAGAAGCCATACTTGTACCCTGAAAACCGAGAAATACGCCTTCGCCTTTTTCATCGATGGTTTCTTGGAGAATCTTGCCAGCTTCACTACCACCAGGAGCAGAGATATCTACCCCTGCACCAAAGTTAGAATAGGGCGCTCTTTCGCCATCTGGGCCAATTGCCGAAACACCGATGACGTAGGGATAGCGAGCTGGATAGCTTGCTCCATTGGCGTTTTCATTGCCGGCTGCGGCAATAATAACAACACCTTTTCTATGGGCATACTCGATCGCTTGTTTCATCAACTGGCTTTCACCGCCACCACCCAAGCTCATATTAATCACATCTGCGCCTTTATCAGCAGCAAATTTAATCGCTTCGGCAATATCGGCAACGGTACCACCGCCATAAGAACTGAGTACCTTCAGGGGCATCAGACTGGCTTCGTAGGCAATACCAGCGACGCCATATTTGTTATTTGTGGCTTGAGCAATAGTTCCGGCAACATGGGTACCATGACCATTATCGTCTGTGGCTTCTTCTCGGTCGTTAACAAAATCATAGCCCTTGACGAATTTTGTCTCATACAAGTCGCGAACTTTGGTAATTCCGGTGTCAATAACTGCGACTGTGATGCCACTGCCTTTGGTTTGACTCCATGCACCTTCAACACCGATTTTGTGCAAGTTCCACTGCTTGCTGTAATATTGGTCATTAGGGCCAGTTAATGAAGGACTTGCTTCTTCATCTTCTTGGGGCCGCAAAAATTCACCTAGCCAAGCGGCTTCACCTGGTTGTGGAATCTTGTTGTAGATATAGTTTGGTTCAATGAATTCTGTCGCTTGGGCAAACTGAGATTTTTTCAGTTCTTGGAGCCGTTGGCGATCGCCCTTGATAATATACACATTATCTTTTTTGGAAAACTTGTTGTCTAATTGGGGTGTAACGTTGTATTGTTTGGCGATCGCTTGCAAATGTTGTTCCACCACAGATGATGGAATATCTTCCCGAAAATCAAGCAAAATCGTCTCAAACTCTCCTTTAGCTGCCAATCCCTGAAAATTTAGGAAACCAAATATGGCAGCTCCGAGCCCAATGACAAACAAGCACAATAATATAAGTTTTCTCATATTAACTCATCACCGCTTTTTGCCAGTTTGCTCATACCATAACTTATCTGCACCCCTTGTTGGTAGATTTTGCACTTTTAGTTACAAGTTTCACTCAGGACTGAGGATTTTTTTTAACGATGGAACGTGGTCTTTTATGGTTGCCGCTGTTAGTAATGTTTTTCTGGTTGGCTTGGCAAGGCTCGAAGGAGTATCAAAAAGTCGAAGCCTATCGCACTTGGGCAGAGCAATTTGAACGGGCTAAGTATGATATTTATGCTGTATTAGGTCAAAAAGAAAACAATATCACTTGGGGAAAACCCACGCCTCAAGGGCCTATTAAACTAGAAACATTCTCTTTGCTTGATATCAAACAAATCCAGGTTTTAGTAAATGAAAAACCAGTAGATGTAAACAATCCACCGGAGAAAGGTCGTTCTATAGAATTAGAATTTCTATTTTCTGAATCTCCTAACTCAGTGCGGGTTCCGTTTACAGAAATCCCTTTAGCAGCAGAATGGGGGAAGTTTTTACAGGCGCTATTACAAGACTTGCGATCGCAACCACAGCAGTAGTAATATTAAAACTATAAGTTCCAAATAATACGGCTATTTTTGGTCAAAAAGTTAGATCGATAGTGGTGATATGATTCATGGGCAACAATGTTTTTATCGGAAAGATGTTTTTTAGAATAGCTTTTACTTGACTACCATTTATTAAATATCTCCATAAATTCAATATACGTTATCCAAAACTCTTGTAGAGACGTAGCACTGATACGTCTCTACATTCTTCCCTATGGGTGTGGTCTATCTAATTGAAAGCCGCCTTAAAACTCGATTCATGTTTGGATTACACTTCCACTCAGTTGACCCGACCTAGCTATGCTTGAATGATGAAGTCAGAGCCAGTAACATAGGGCGCACCAGTAAGTTGTGCAAATTGACCACCACTGCCGAAACCAGCAGCGCTACCATTTTGATTGTAAAATAACTGCCCAGTCATACGGTCGTAGACAATTACAGCATTGCTAAGTGCCCCTAAACTGGTGATTTGAAAATCACTGGCGTTACTAAAACCCGTTCCCACAACAGAAGTAATAGCACTAAAGGTAGTCTTATCGAGGACAATCTTATCACCTTGAGAGCGATTGAAGTCAGCGATAGTATCAATACCCACAACCGCACTATTAAAGATGGAATTGGTGTCGTATAGGAAAGAGTCAACACCGATACCACCCACAAGAGTATCATTGCCTTGTCCACCAATCAGAAGATCGTTGCCAGTACCACCCCGCAGTAGGTCGTCACCACCACTGCCATTGATGGTATCGTTACCCCCTTGACCATTAATCACATCATTGGAAGTGTAAAAACCGCTGATGTTATTGTTCAAGTCATTGAGGAATGTGACAGTGTTTGCTGTAGAAATATACGTTGCAGTGGAGTTGGCATTAATCACATCAAAGCTTTTGGTAACACTGTTTTCTCCGTCAAATATGATATTGCCGATGGCAGGTCTTGTTGTCGATGCAGCTAAGTTGTCTAGGTTTTCTAACTTAAAGTTTTGCAGAGTGACTTTGGTATTAGCTACATTTCCAAAGGTCACTTCTAAATTGCTGCCATTTTGAGTTAATTGCAGATTTCTCGCAGTCAATTCAGTCCCAATAAATTGCAAGGTGTCTATCTTGGCAATCACCGCAGCCGGAGGGTTTGAGCCAATACCTACACCGCCAAAGTTGGTGATGCTGTAATTGCCATCACCTCGTTGGATAATAAAGGTGTCATTGGAGTTAGTACCATTGAGAACTTGAATTTCCGGGGCAGGAGCAGGTCTAACTGTACCACTAATGGCAAAATCAAAGGGGCTTTCATTAATATCGTTGTTGTCTAAACTGAAGCTGCCACTATAGCTGCCGGATGTAGTGGGGTTGAGTGCCACCGATATGGTAGTAGAAGCATTGGTAGCCACACTTGTTGGAAGAGTTCCAACCAAACTAAATCCGTCTGGAAGTTTAAGATTACTCAGCTTGAGTGCACCTGTACCGGTGTTCTTGATGGTAAAGCTTTTGGTTAAGGTATCCCCAACAGTCGTTTCACCAAAGTTAATGGCGGTGGTGTTGCCATCTGTAATGTCAACAGTGCCATTGAGAACTTGAATTTCCGGGGTAGTAACTGTGCCACTAATAGCAAAGTCAAAGGTGCTTTCATTAATATCGTTGTTGTTTAAACTGAGGCTGCCACTATAGATGCCGGGTGTAGTGGGGTTGAGTGCCACTGATATGGTAGTGGAGGCATTGGCAGCCACACTCGTTGGAAGAGTTCCGACCAAACTAAATCCGTCTGGAAGTTTAAGATTACTCAGGTTGAGTACAGCTATACCGGTGTTCTTGATGGTAAAGGTTTTGCTCAAGGCTTCACCAACAAGAGTCTCACCAAAGTTAATAGCGGTGTTGCCATCAATAATATTAACTGTGCCATTGAGAACTTGAATTTCTGGGGTTTTGTTAGAACTGCGGGGAGCTTCATATGCACCAATATCAACCACTGTACTGCCATTCCCATCACCATCTTGAGGAGTCTTTTTAGTGACGCTATTGAAGGCATTAGAACCACCATCGATCGCAACACTTTCAGGTTTGAGTGTAAAATTCTTTTTGTCTGCATCAACAAATAGAGGATCTTGACCCAAAAGATTCTGTAACCCTGTAGCGTTTAAATTATCTGAAGCTTGGAATAGGTTCGAGTTATAAACAAGATTGCGATCAAAGGTGACATTTGTGGCATACTTGATTCTGTTAGCATATTGATTATCGCTTGCATACAAAATGTTGTTGTAGACACGTACATTTTCCGAGTAAGTAACACCAATCTCTCCAGCATCTGTAATAACTCGGGCATTCTTGTAAGCCGTGTTGTTAATAACATCAACATTGCTAGCTTGAAAAACACTAATGCCTGCGCCTCCATTGTTGTAAGTGATGTTATTTGTAATTAATGCCTTACCTGTATAGGGCACATTATCTTTGCCTATATTGGTAGTATCAAGCATAATCCCATGTCCCTCAGTGATTTTGTCAGTGCCTCCTGCTTTCCACGGAACTAAACTTTGGTTATCGTAGACAATATTGTCTCGAAAAATTATTCTGTAGTCAGTGGTATTGTTATCAAAATTAAAACCGTAAAGAGAGGTTATTCCCTGATTGCCGTGAGCCGAATACCAAGCGTTTCCAGATACAATGTTTTTCTCAACAGTTATATAGTCTGAATTACTGAATGCTATACCTCCACCTGGAAAGTTGCGGATTGTGTTACCAGTGATGACAATATGATGGGGATTAGTACCACCTACACCATTAGCGTTTTTCCATGAATTAACAGCAATCCCATTACTATTGGTCAAGGGGTTATTAAGGTTATCCTTCTCTTGTAAGGCATATTCAAGAGTGATGTTTTCCCGATTGCCTTTTATATCAAGTCCTTCAATCCGCACGTAAGATGAACTCAATATATTAATGCCACTTCCCGTTGTTGTGATCGTAGGTTTAGCCCCTGGATAAGCTTTTATTGTTGTCCAGTTATCTGGTGAGCCATTCAAGTTAAAAAGCGTAACCCCTTTCATTTGATAATTTCCATTCATCACCAAGAGTGTGTCGCCTGCTTTCATCTCATACACGGCTCTACCCAAGCTGAGAAATGCAGATTCTTCGTTTAAGCCATTATTTTTATCACTGCCTGTTGCAGAAACGTAGTATGTTGTGCCAGCCATTTATTTACTCCGAAGATGTGTAGGAAAAATTGGTAGTACAATCTCAGCAACTTTCTTCAATTGCTAAGTAGTTATTTGAATGAATCATTTATCTGCCCTGTTAAGGACAGTCAGAGTTATCCGAGCGCAACTTAAAATCGCGTCGATTATAGAAACGCTGTTGTCAAACTGAAAATTTTTTCCTGTCAACCGTTAATGGTTAAATCAGGAATATCAATACCGTCAATCGTCAGGGTTTTGTTGAGATTAATTGGACGATTAGGGCGTAGATGCTTCTACTCCAAACTTCATTTTTAGCAGCTGCGTAGGCGTAGCCCCCTTATAGACATTGCTGCTCTTTATCAATCAGCTTTAGCATCTGTTTTTTTCAATAAAATGATCGTATTTGGCATAGTAGTTCCTCTGAACTTTATACGTTGTTTTAGGTCAAGAGGTTGCCAAATCTGCATGGTAAAATTCACCCTTAGCTGATAACTGCGGATTTAAAGTTAAAGCGATCGAAGTAAAATTGGTTGAAACTTTAGTTAGGTTGACCCTTTAACTTAAGGGGACTAATGTAACAACTTAGTTGAACCTGTTTTAAGCGGTGTAACTGAGCGTTGTGAACTTAGTTAAAACTAACCTTTACAAATAGCACTTGATATCAGTAAAACTCCTGAATGTGGTAAGTTTTTTTACAACAAAATCCAAAAAACTATGGGTATGCCTGGTGGAGTTATATTAATTTCCAGAGTGATATGAGAATAAAAAGCGCTTTGTGCAAGGATTTGATGAAGTTTCTCTAAATAATTCAGAACTCTCAAGTCAGGTTGTGGTTGCGATCGCACAGGAAGAAAGAGGATTTTAGTCTAGTTCATCAATCTTTGAGATAGTTTGTGATGACACCAACTTACTTAATCTTCATAATATGAACACTGAAATAAACTCCAGAATACCTGTTGCTTTAACCATTGCTGGTTCAGATAGCGGTGGCGGTGCAGGAATTCAAGCTGATTTACGTACCTTTGCTTTTCACTGTGTCCACGGTACTAGTGCTATAACCTGCGTCACGGCACAAAACACTCTAGGAGTGAAAAGGGTTGATGCTATGCCAACAGAGGCTGTTGTGGCGCAAATTCAGGCAGTAGTTGAGGATATTGGCGTACAAGCTGCCAAAACTGGAATGTTGCTCAATCAGGAAATTATTTTTGCTGTTGCCCAGCAAGTGGAAGCTTTACAAATCAATAATCTAGTAGTTGATCCAGTAATGGTGTCACGCACAGGAGCACAATTAATTGATGATGATGCTGTAAAGACTTTATGCCATGCCTTGATTCCCAAAGCGGTTATGATCACGCCCAATCGCTATGAAGCCCAGATTTTGAGCGGTTTACAAATTAATTCTTTAGAGGATATGCAAGCTGCTGCTGAAATTATTTACAAGACTTTAAAGACTAAGGTTGTTTTAGTCAAAGGCGGAGGTATGCAGGGAGATTTACGTGGCGTTGATATCTGGTTTGATGGGGACAAGTTGGAAGTTTTGACTTGCCAGCAAGTAGAGACAAAAAATACCCACGGTACTGGTTGTACACTATCGGCTGCGATCGCTGCTAATCTAGCTAAAGGAAAAGATTTGTGGCAGGCAGTGCAACACGCAAAGGAATATGTAACTACCGCACTCACTTATGCCCTAGATATTGGCGAAGGACAAGGCCCTGTGGGACACTTCTTCCCATTGTGGGGACTAGGGACTAGAGATTAGGGATTAGAGATTGGAGACTGGGTATTGGGGATAGGGACTAGAGAAAAGTTTTCTCAGTATCTCATTCCCAATGCCCAAATAAAAAATCTTTGCCCTTTCGGTATTTTTCTATTATTCTTGGGCATAGTTTCAGGGGTGACTATCTCTGTTAGCATCTCTGTACGATCTAATTACTTTGATTTTTAATACCAAGCCCCCGATGCGAACAACCATAGGTTCTGTTCACAGAAATTCGCCAACACCGACTACTCAAGCCTATCCTCCCTCTGTACCACTATCTGTATACAGGGAATTGTCAACAGAGTTGCAAGCAGCACAGGCGAGGCTAAATGCACTCACCACCCAAAATCAGCAACTAGTACAAGAAAATCAACTATTACGCCAAGAAATTACCAAAGTCGTTGAGTCTTTTTCTCGTTTGCAAAATTTTGTCGATTCCCATGCTACAGCTAATTATCCCCAAGCTAACCAAGCTTCTGGTGATGTTAAAAGTACCGCCAAACAGTCAGTAACACAAGCGCGTTCACCTCAGCAGGTTTCTCGTTCGCGTCCATCTGTTGTGTCCAAACAACCAGCTAAAAAAAGCCGCCGCCAAGACTTTTCTGCACCTGTAATGGAAATGAACTTTCCGATATCAGAACCAATTTTTATAGAAGAGCAGCAAGTCAGTTATTATTCCACTACTGAGCCAGATGTCAAGGGACTCAATGGCTGGTGGTTAATTATTACCATCTTGTTAATCATGCTGACTGCCTTTAGTGCTGGATATTTTGTTGTGCGTCCCTTGTTTGAACATCAGAAACGTTAATTGACATTCCCACAGTCATCAGCAGTAGCAGGCTTGCGGGCTACCGTATAATTTGGCTGCAATTACTCCTAAATATCCGAACAAATCTGCTAAATGGTGGAAACGATCTATTTTTAGGTTATAAAAGCTACATAAAATGCTAAATTGACAGCAACTTCTTTATGTTAGAACCTCAAAGATTATCCAATTAATAAATCCTTGCCGCTTTTCATGTCATAAACCCTCAAGTAAAGCACTTACACTTTAAAAAAGTTGTAATTATTACATATTTTTTAGGAAAAGCACCGCTAGTTACAGCTTCAGACAGCGGATCTGGTTAGATATATAAACGAAGCTAGTAGAAGTCAGGAGTAAAGAAGATGAAAAAAGTAGAAGCTATTATCCGCCCATTTAAGCTAGATGAGGTGAAAATTGCTTTAGTTAACGCTGGTATTGTTGGCATGACTGTTTCTGAAGTCCGGGGGTTCGGACGCCAGAAAGGTCAAACTGAACGGTATCGTGGTTCTGAGTACACCGTTGAGTTTCTGCAAAAACTCAAAGTGGAAATCGTAGTTGACGACAATCAGGTTGATATGGTGGTAGACAAAATTATTGCTGCTGCCCGCACTGGTGAAATCGGCGATGGTAAAATTTTCATCTCGCCTGTTGAGCAAGTGATTCGGATTCGCACTGGCGAAAAGAACACAGAAGCAGTTTAAAAAAGTTATGAGTTAAGAGTTAAAAGTTATGAGTTAGAACTAATGAATGAAGATTTAGCAGAATTCATAACTCCTAACTCTTGCACAGACGCGATTAATCGCGTCTTTCCTAACTCTTAACTCTCTCTAATTGCGGAAGTAAAGCTGTAAAAGCCTTGCCTCGATGGCTAATTGACCTCTTCAACTCCCGTGTCATTTCAGCAAAAGTCAATTGCAACTCTTGCACATAAAAAATTGGATCGTAGCCGAAACCACTATCACCACGAGGTGCGTGAAGAATTTCACCACGACAAATACCTTCAGATTGTAATACGATCGCACCATCAGGACGAGCGATCGCTACTGCACAAACAAATTGAGCTTGCCGATTTACTTCGTTGCCTAATTCCCTCAATAGCCTAGCAATGCGTTCTGAGTCGGTTTTGGCGTAACGTGCAGAATACACCCCTGGTGCGCCATTTAGGGCATCTACTTGCAAGCCAGAATCATCAGCAATTGCCCAGTTTCCTGTAGCTTTAGCAATTTGTGATGCTTTTAGACAAGCGTTAGCGGCAAAAGTTTCGCCCGTCTCTTCAATTTCCAATTCTTCAGGTTTAAGGGTTAATTCCCAACCAGAATTTTCCAGATAAGCTTGCATTTCACGCAATTTACCTGGATTTCCTGTGGCTACTACGAGTAATTTGGTCATTGGTCATTGGTCATTGGTCATTGGTCATTAGTCATTGGTCATTTACCACGGACAAAGGACAAAGGACTAATGACTAATAATTAATTTTACTCCGCCCAGTGTTTCGCCCAAGCAAGAGTTTGATGCACTTGCTCAATTGTTGAGGCTTCGCAGTAAAGGCGTAGAACTGGTTCAGTCCCGCTAAAGCGAATCATTAACCAGCTTTTATCAGCTAAACGATACTTGTAGCCGTCAATTGTTTGGCAATCAATCACTGCTTTCCCTGCAATTTCTGTCAAGGGTTGGGTTTGCAGTTGTTGCAAAAGACGCGATCGCACTTCCATACTTGCTAAGGGTAAATCAATGCGATCGTATGCTGAGGTAAACCCTGTTTGTTTCTGCAAGTGGTGATAATATTCACCTAAATCCAAACCAGATTCTACAATCGCTTCTACTACGTACAAGGCTGACAATAGGGCATCACGTTCCGGAATATGGCTACCATAGCCAATTCCCCCCGACTCCTCGCCACCCAGTAACACTTTTGCTACTAACATTCTGTCAGCAATATATTTATAACCAACCGCTGTTTCAAAGACTGACAGGTTATGTAATGCTGCTACAAGCGGCATCAAGTCAGAACCACTAACAGTTTTAACTATTTCACCCTTAAAGTCGCGCCGCAGGGTTAAATGGTCGATTAATATCGGGATTAATACTTGGGAACTTAGGAAGTTAGCTTCTCCATCCACCGCTGCAATGCGATCGCAGTCTCCATCAAATACCAACCCCACCATTAAACCTGATTTATCGGTTTCTCGGTGAGTCTTGATGACTTCAAATAGCTTTGAAAGGTATTTAGGCAAGGGTTCCGGCGCGCCGCCACCAAAGAGGGGATCGCGATCGCTGTTGATTTCTTTGACTTGATTACCTAGTAGTCTCGCCAATCCACCAGCCGCAGCACCATGCATGACATCGGCAAATAATGTCAATTTACCAGAGGCGATCGCTTCTCGAAGTTTGGCAATATCAACTTTACCTTCTAGCGCTTGGGTATAACTGGGCCAAGGATCGAATTTCTCTTGCTTACCTGGGGTAGCTGCTAGTGGTACTCCAACCGACAACTGCGCTTCTATCTCTTTTGTGACTTCTGGCGGTACTGACCCACCAAAATAACCCTTGACTTTTAAACCCAAATATGAACCAGGATTATGACTGGCTGTAATTACCAGCGCTCCTAAAGCATTGAGTTCTTTTGCTGCCCAACTATAAGCTGGAGTTGGGGCATAAGTTTCACTCAACAGCACATCAAAGCCGACAGCGGTGACAGTATCGGCGACAGCACGAGCAAAGTCTTCAGCCATGAATCGGCGATCGTAACCGACAATTATTGTCCGGCTACCTACCGTAGAAAAATACGTATCATATAATACTTTTGCGGCAACTGGCGCGACCAGGGCTAGACGTTCAAAGGTGAACTCGTCACCAATAACGCCCCGCCAGCCGTCTGTACCAAACTTGATTGAGTTAGCTACAACTGGCATCTAAGTATCCTAACTGTCTACTTGAGGATTCTAGCATTTATACAGTGTACAGAGTAAAAAAAGAATCTAGTAATAATATGTACTAATAATGTTCGGCTGTTTCAACACAAAAATGAGCGAATTTGTGAAATGGAATGCGTAGACGCGCAGTGATTTGTCGTTAGACAGCGCCTTTTAACTCACAAGTGAAATCTGCTTTTCATATAATACGCAGGCTTGTTTATGTATGGCGAATTCTAATCGCTAAGTATTCCAGTATTATCCAGATTTGGATTCATTAGCTGCTCTACCTCAGCAGCTTTTTCGCTTAAATCAAGCTCTCTGTAAATTTGCAAACTTTCAGTCAAAAACTGAGTAGCAGTTACCTTATTACCCGATTGATGATGTTGGGAGCGGTTCAGGTATATTTCGCCCAAAAGTTTACGAGATGAAGCTTCTAGTTTTCGGCAATTGTACTCCTGGAAAACTTGGAGGGATTCTTGGGCTAGTTCTTCGGCTCGGTCAAGATTTTTTAAGATGCTGACTTCCAGATAAGCACGGGCGATATCAAGAGCTTCTTCTGCTCGATTTACTGTCTGTCCCAGTTCGGCAAAATACGTTAAGCCAGTATTGTAATATTCTTCAAATTGGGCAATTTGCTCTTGCGTTAACGAGTCGTCAATAGATGATAGGCGTAGGCCTTCCGACCAGATTAAGCTAAAGATAATGTAGTCGTAAGCAAGATTTTTTTTATAGTCTCCTGTGGTATTTATTTGGATAGCTTGACGGATATTTTGTTCAGCTTGCGCCAGTAATTCAAAAGCTACTGCTCGATCTGAGGTATTTTTTGCTAGTAAACGTTGACTTTTCCCAAGTTGCATATAGCGTCTAGCTTCACTCTCATCATGGCCTAAGTGATGATAAAGATTTAGACTTTGCTGATAATATTCAATCGCCTTCACATAATCATTTAAATTGCGGTAGCAACTAGCGATCCAAGATAGTTGATTAGCTACATTCTCCTCTAAACCCAATTGCTCATAAAGGTCATGGCTTTGTTTGTGGTAGGCGATCGCTTGTTCATATTTGCCCCATGCTTGATAGATTTGACCTAATTGACGGTAAGTTACAGCTATCCATGATGTGTCATTTAATAACTGGCGTATGAGTAAACAATGCTGCTGACACTCTAATGCCTGTTCATATTTGCCCCAGTCGCTATAACAATCAGCTAGCCAGTACCACAAGTTAGCAACATCCTTCTCTTTACTCAATTGTTCATAGAGTTCTCGGCTTTGTTGGAAATAGGCGATCGCTTGTTCATATTTACCCCATGCTTGATATATAAGTCCTAGCTGATAATGAGCAAGAGCTATTCTGGTTTGGTCATCTACCTGCTGGCAAATTGCCAAATCCTTTTGCTCACACTCTAGAGCCTGCTGATATTTACCCC
>NZ_JAVRCE010000035.1:0-45183 GCF_034530915.1 Nostoc sp. DedQUE09 | reverse complement strand
AATCACGATAGCAATCAGCTAGCCGATACCACTGGTTAGCTATATCTTTCTCTTTGCCTAATTGCTCATACAGTTCACGGCTTTGTTGGTAGTAGGCGATCGCTTGTTCATATTTTCCCCATGCTTGATAGATACTACCTAGTTGATAGTACGCTAAGGCTACATCTGATTGGTTATCTAACTTCTGCCGTTTTGCCAGACACTGTTGCTGAAATTCAACCGCCTGCTCGTATTTGCCCCATTCCCGATAGCAATCACCTAACCTGTACCACTGGTTTCCTACATTCTCCTGTTTACCTAATTGCTCATATAGGTCACGGCTTTGTTGGTAATAGGCGATCGCTTGTTCATATTTACCCCATGCTTGATATATACGTCCTAGCTGATAATAAGCAAGAGCTATTCTGGTTTGGTCATCTAACTGCTGGCGAATTGCCAAATCTTTTTGCTCACACTCTAGAGCCTGCTGATATTTACCCCAATCACGATAGCAATCAGCTAGCCGATACCACTGGTTAGCTATATCTTTCTCTTTACCTAATTGCTCATACAGTTCACGGCTTTGTTGAAAGTAGGCGATCGCTTGTTCATATTTTCCCCATGCTTGATAGATGTGACCTGACTGCCAGTAGGCAAGAGCTATTCTGGGTTGCTCATCCAACTGCTGGCGAATTGCCAATTCTTTTTGTTGACACTCAAGTGCTTGTTCATATTTACCCCATTCCCGATAGCAATTAGCCAACCAATAACACTGGCTTGCGACATCCTTCTCTTTACCTAATTGCTCATATAGGTCACGGCTTTGTTGGTAGTGGGCGATCGCTTCTTCGTATTTACCCCACTCTTGATAGATGCGACCTAGCTGATAGTATCCTAAAGCTACATCTGATTGGTTTTTTAAGTTGTGCCGTTTTGCTATACACTGTTGCTGAAATTCAACCGCCTGTTCATATTTTCCCCATTCTCGATAGGAATTACCCAACCAATACCATAAGTTAGCCACATCCTTCTCTAAACCCAATTGCTCATAGAGATCACGGCTTTGTTGGAAGTAGGCGATGGCCTGTTTATACTTACCCCAGTCTTGATAAGTTCTACCTGTATTCCATAGATCACTTGCTTCATCTTCAGACTTATGAAACTCTCTGTCTATAGCTAACGCTTGCTGAAAGCATTCTAGTGACTGCTCGTATTTGGTGTATAAGCGATGACAAATACCCCGATTTCTCCAAAACAGTAGAAAAGCTGATGGATGAATATATAAGGGTAGTTTTTCAAAGCATTCTTGATAGTAGTCAATTGCTTTATCAAATTTATCTTGTTCCTGATAACAAGTTGCAATTGACCAAGCTATATAAGCACTGTGACTAACATTTGGCTGAATATTGATTTCTTCTAGAAGCTCAACAGCTTTTGTATATTTATCTGTACGAATATAAGATATTGCAGTGAGTAAGTTTAATGCATTGTGAGAGTTTTGATCGCCACCATGATTTTCTAGACAATTTTCTAAAGCAGGTGTCATTTCTTCACCTAGTTCTTTAACCAATTCTCTGAGACTACAAAATATATTAGGCTCTAGCTGATTAACAATATCAATGGCACAACTAACTAATCCTGCCCCTGATTCACCACAAGCAACATAAAGAATAGCTGTCTGTGCTTTTACCCGTATCTCTTCAGTAAGTATTGAGTCATTAGGGAATTCTTTCAGTTGTGCCAGAACTTCGCCTTTCTGGTTAAATAGTTCAATTTGGCGTAACAGCCTTAACAGTTGTTTAGTTGTCTCATCGTCAAAGTCTGTATCCAAACCAAGATAGGTAATAACTAATTTTTGAATTAGCTTTTTCCGACGACTTCTATTGACCTCAACTTGAGTTAAAACCTCCCCAGCAAATAATAAATCTTTCAACCGTAATTCCGACTGTTTACAGTTAGTAGTTGATTCCTCTTGCAAATCTGCCCAGATGATAATCGCATCCTGCGAAGATGCATTTTTTATTTTTAACTTACCACCTTGAATTGCAGGTTCATAAGCCTCAAGATTACTGAAAAGTTGCTCAACTAGCTTATTAACCTGTTTAGGAGAATAAATTCCGTAATAGCCTAAAGCCAGTAGAATCGGCTCATTCCAACGCGGCTCATGCAAATGTTTATGGATGATTTCTAAAATATCCCTTACTTCATTGTCAGCGATATAACGTGCAGCAAAATACTCCTCAAACGTCAGGTGCATAAAGCCGTAGACTCCTGGCGCACGTTCCACAAATAGACCTGTGGTTTCCCGCACTTTTCGTAAAAACTCCTGCACGGCTTGCCGTACTGAGTCTGATTCTAGGTCAGTATCATTTAGTTCTGCTAGCTTTGCTGCTAACTGTTGTTCAACTTCTGCCTCAGTGACCAAACCAGAGGGCTTCTCCTCATGCATCCAGTAAGCCAGTGGTGCTAAAAATGCCACTACTTCATTTTGGTTCAGCAGCACTTTCGGAGCATCTGGCAACTTCTTACCTAGCTGCCAATCTTCAGTCAAGGTTTGCACTGCTAATTCATAAAGTTTCACCCGGCGGTTAGGTAGGCGCTCACCATTGCGGTGAATCAGTGCCAAAATTGTCAACAGTAGAGGGTTCGCTGTCAAGCGCTTTACACCCTCATTGTCTTTAATTGCCTCTAAAATCTTCCTTGCTTGATCATCTCCTGCTCTTTGCCATTGCGCCTCACTAGCTTCTGGCTGCTGCGCTCTTTCTATAGCCAAACACCAGCGTTCCAGGAATTTTTCTACCTGTTCGCTACCCATATCTTCAATAGTGAACTCAGCAAAACGGCTGCTCAGTTTCACATCGCGGTAGCCAGCTATGCGGCTGGTAATGACAAACTTATTACTAGAGAAAGCATTCACAAACTGATCAATTCTTTCCACAATCAGCCTGCGGCTTTCTTGTTCAAATACCTCATCTAGCCCATCCAGCAGCATTAAGCACTGCCCTTGGCGCATTTTTTCTAATAGTAGTGCTGCCATCTCTGTTCCCGCTTCCACTTCATCTTGAAAGTAAGCTTCCCACTGGCGGTAAAATTGGTGCAGATAATCCAACAGACTTAACTCAGGTTCTTGTTGTAGTCGTTCTGCATAGTCGGCAATGCGAAAGAAAATTGGTAACAGAGGTTTACCCAATTCTTCTTGGGGTTCGCCACCTATTACTATTTCATTGCCATCACGTTTTGCCGTGGCAAAATGTAGCGCTAGATAACGCAGTAGCGTTGTCTTACCCGCACCTGGAGCGCCGAGAATCACGCAGTATTGGTTCTCACGCACTGCATGGGATAAATCAATTCTTTGTGTTACTGTTTTGGTGCTAGTAGTGGATATTGAACTTATTAAAACTGGTTCGTAATAGGAAGGTTCGTCTAAATCGTAGGGACTAGAGATACTCATGCTCAACCTATGTTCAGCTTGGCGAAATGTAGTCATCTCTTGGTCTAGTTTCGATGTTTCTGTAATCTGCTGTCGCCTTACTGCTTGCAGTGAAACATAAATTTGATCCAGAAAAATATCCACTTGGCGCTGGACTTGCATCACGCCACTGATTTTGAGATAGGAATTCTCAGCTATCAACCACTCCAGATAAGGATAAAACAGGGGATTTACGGGTGGACGTGCCTCAAATTTCACCAACTTACCCCGCCAATCCCAGAAATCAGGCGCACGGTTACGAAATTCTTCTAAAAATTCCTCTTTATTCAGCCAAAAAATTATAACTAATTCCCGACCAAATAGTGAATCTCTCCCTAAATTCAACTGCTTCATCTCTTGTTTCAGACGAGATGTTGGCAATTGGTCAATTCCAAACGCCATTATCAATTTGCGTTTACTTTGAGAATTGTATAGCCTTGTTTCATCTAAACTGTAAAGAAAGTTATAGAGTGAGTTATCACTGTAAAAAAAGTTTTGAGGTTCATTAAAAGTATGATCCCCATCAGATAAAAGTAATTTTATTTCCTCAACTACCGGATGTTGTGGCCCGCTCTCCGGTGCAATAGCAAAAATTGTTGTTGTCCCACTAGATAATTCTAAGAAACTAACTAATTTATTTAGCTCTGTTGCGTCATTTGCACTTAGAGAATAAGTGGTAGATTCGTTAGAAGCCATTTTTTTAAAGAATAATTGCTGATTATGAGAGAAAACAACTATTGAACTTTTGGAGAGTTAGCAGCTTGCCAACGTTGTAAATCTTCCAATAGAATAGGGTTCACATCAAACCAGGATTTTTTACTGCGATCGTAATAGCCTAATACAAATTTGTTTTGTAGAAGCTCATCACAAATCACAAACTGACCTTTGTTAGGCAAACTATGGGTGTTAGTAGTTAAGCAACCTGTGCGGTGAACTTTATCTAGTTCAGGGAAATGGTAATCACTTAAATTATATTCTCTGCGAACTTCTTGCACAGCTTCTTTAGCAACATCTAAGTTTACATATATCAAATTCAGCCTTAAAGAAACTTCACAAGCTGTACGAGCCAGTCGCACCAAGTCACGCATGACACCGCCACTTTTTTCCGAAATTAGTTCTAGCGCATCTGGATTAAATAAACCCTTATAAGCATCGCCCAAACTTGCTAAACGCTTATGAATTACACTATTAAGAATGTCTCTACCAAGTTGATTAGGGATTGTAGTAGGACATAAATTTTCATCGCACTCAAATACTGGTGGATTAGTTAAATCTAAGCATTTTTGAAAGCTTTCCATTGGTTGACGAAAGCTTGGAGAATACCTAAGTGAAATCGGAATTGCATATATAATATGGCAACTTAGCTGAGTCAGCAGTGGACTAGCGAACATTTCCAAAGCTGTAACTTGATCGTGTCGGTCAAGACCATCTACAATCACCAGTAACTTTTGGTTGTTTCTTTTCTCAGCAGCTTCTATGATGGCGTTAACTCGCTCAATTATTTTACTAAGCTGCGGACGAATATTGAGAGTTGTAGTAACTTTCCGAGTTAGTCCTTGTTTAAGAATTAAACCTAGTTTTTTGATAATTTCTGGAAGTTCAAGACCAGTGTTTTCAGCGTCTTCATCTTGATAAACTACAGTTTTGAGACTTTCGAGTAAATCATTTAATAAATCGTCTTTTAAACCCCAGTCTCGTTGAATAACTTTTTCAAAAATCTTAATTCCAATTAGGACTACAACCTCAGCATAGCCAATGTTGTACTGGTCGAGAGCAGTTACAGTATCAATCCAAATTACTGTATACCTGCTGTTCAAATGTTGTTCTAATCGTCGCAATTCTGTAGTTTTACCACCACCCCTGTGACCTGCTAGTAAAAATTTAGCTGGGTCGTCTTCCATATCCAAGAAAGTGATTAAATTCTCTACAGGACTGTTATCTCGTTGTACATAAAAATTTTTCAGTTCTTCAGGTGTAGTAAGTGGTTCCTCTGGCTTAAAAAGCTGATAAGCAGGTTTCCAAAAACTGGTATTACTCATGGTGACAAATCTCAACTGATATCAAACGCTGTTTTGACTTACACTCATGTAGCTCAGTATAACTGGGTAATTTCCTGCTGTAGATTGCTAGAAGTGAAAAACTTTATAATATAGTCTTAAATAATACTTGATTCTACTTTGATTGCATACTGAAAATTGATGTGCGATCGCTCGTTTTAAATAAATCGCCCGTTTTAAATAACTTGATTAGCCGCGTAGATACATTGACACAAAGCTGCTTCCCGTTAGCGTAGCGTCTCCAAAGAAAAAAGGTAGCAGCTCGTTGCCAAATCCAAATATTGTATGTGTATAAAATATATATAAACATTAATAATCCTTAATAGTATTAACTATTAAGGATTGTTAATATGAGCAAAAACTGCTCACAAACATGATTTTTCCTTAAAAATCATCGAGAAACTGACTAAGGCGACTGATTACGGGGTCAACCTCTTGAGGAGGGGTAGCAACAGTATAAGAAGTATTATTTACTACTTCTAATTGACTTGGAGACGGAATGAACGATCGATCGTTGACTATGAGCGCCAGTTGTGCAACTTGTTGAGAAAGTTGCAGTAGATGATGTTCCATCGCCTCCAAACGATTAGATCCCTTGGCAAAAAAACGTTCCTCAAGTCCAGCCACTTGACGTTGCAGTTCACCGATTTGTTGATCGATCGGTGTGTTTACTGCTGTTTGTGGAGCAGGTTGTACAGATTCCGGTACACATAAAGATTGCCACAAGGCTTCTTTACAGAGATCGCTGAAAGTCTTGTCTGGTTGTTTTTCCAAATAACTTTCTACTTGCGCTAACAAGCTTTCATCAGCAAGCTCTGGGTTGAACGTGACGGATTTAACTACCTTTTTTGACCATTGGAACATCAGCTTTATGCCCTAGCAGCGCGATTGGAGGATAATTGTGCCTCTCCATAAATATACTGCCCCAAAGCATTCGCCTGACGGGAAGGTGCTGCTAAATGAGCATTAATCTTTGCTTCTTTGAGTAGACGTTGAACGTCGTCCCAGAAGAACTCACCACCGCCGCCAGTGAGAATCACATCGGTGACGCGTTCTGGCAACCAGGCTAGCACACGGCTACAGATTTCGCGAGAAAACATCTCCGTAAGGTTGGGAAGAAAATCGTCTAGGTTGGTGGGCTTGCTAGCGCCTTTAGGACGGTAAAAGCGTTCACCTCTAGGTTTGTTCACAGCAGAAATCAACGCTAGAGATTGACTATCTGCTCCCTCGATTTCGGCAGACACCAATTCATAAAACTTATTCATCCCGAAGTCTTCGCTTTTAGAAGCACCTCTAGCAAAACGGAAGTTATCTACCATCAAAAGATCGACGGTTTGATGACCAATATCAACGATCGCCACCGAGATTTTTGTAAAATCGGGACTACCAGGGTTTTTCTTGGGTTGAGCTTCAGACCATAACAAGCTGCCGTAGCCTTCTGGCATGACCCATACCTTACTGACGTTGAGCGACACAGATTCGCCTCGGAAGTTCAACACATGAGGGCCACCAACTTGGCTAATCAACTGTGCTTTTTCCTTTTCAAATTGCTCTAAGGAAAGAAAAGGCAGACCTAGTACGACGGAGATATCATCTCTGAGTTTGAAGTAGCCAGCACTTGCTAACACTTTTACCAGTGCAGCCTCTACCTTAGATTGTCCGACTCCTAAATTCGCCCCAAAATCGGCTGCCAGTTGACCAACAGCATATCCATTTCCTTGATACTCCAGCCACAAATCCATTAAAGGGTCAGTAGCCCTGGCTTCAAAAACACCACCGCGTACTTGTTCGATTGACATCTGCTTGACGTTGGCAGGTACGAACACCACACTGCCAGGTTCACGACTCACACAAGTTTTTGTGGAAGTTCTGCCTAAATCAACACTGAGAATGGTTTTCCCTGGAACACCGCCTGGCTTGATACCGGCAGGAGGATTATTATTAACAGCATTGATAGGAGTTGATGCTAACGGCTGCCTATTCATGGGTATAGCAGCAGCATTTATGGGGGTAGCGGCGGAAGGTTGGTCTGTCATGAAAGCTCCTAGTTCAAACTTAACTGTAAAAAGTTGTCATGCTCATCTTACAAAAATGCGAGCAACCAGAAATTCTAGGTTGCGTCAAGTGTAGCTAGAAATACGCCAAAAATTAATTCTGGCAATACCTCTGGTAAGCTCTGCTAACGCACATCTAGTATTATTTGGCATAGTGTAGGCGAATTTTGGCCAGATGTAACCCCTGCTTTCACTGCTTTCAAATCAAAAGCGTCCGTGTTTCATTTTCTAGTGCGTCTTAACTGGCGCTTGAATATCCAGAAAGCAAATGCTAGAACCAAACCGCCAAGTACGATTTTAGATACAGGAGCAAGGTACTTGTCCACAAGTTCATACTGACTACCCAATATGTATCCTGAGTATGTTAACAAACCCACCCAAGCAGCGCTACCTAATGTTGTGTAAAACAAAAATGGTAGCAAAGGCATATTGCTAATACCTGCGGGAACAGAAATCAAGGTGCGGATTCCTGGCACCAGACGACCAATTAATACTGCTGTTTTACCTTGTCGGTCAAACCACTTTTTGGCCTTGGTGATATCTTTACTAGATATAGCCAGCCATTTGCCATACTTGTCAGCCCAAGCTTTTAAACGAGTTTCACCCAAGAACTTACCCGGATAGTACCAAATAAGTGCGCCCAATACAGAACCCAAAAGTCCTGCGAAAAATACACCAATAATATTCAGCTTTGCCCCTCCTGGTTGATATGGACTTGCTGTAAATCCAGCCAGTGGCATAATCAATTCTGAAGGAATGGGGGGAAAAAGGTTCTCTAAAAACATTAGTAGGGCAATTCCCCAATAGCCAAAATAGTTGATAGTATTAGTTATCCATTCAAGCATTGAGTCAATTCCTGAAATTGCTGGACTAGTCTTGTTGCTAAATTCAGCTTTAGCTTTTTTAAAGGGTAATTATCCCCGCTTGCTAGAGTCAAGTAATTTGACTACACTAAAAATTAGCAGCACAACTGAAAAACAGAGTAAGACAAGTGGAAGCTAGGGGTTTGTTTCATTAATGTTGAGAGTTATAAAAGTTCGTAAGTACCTCTAGCCCTTGAAATTAAACGATTTATCGCTCACTACAAACCTCACAAAATTAATGAAACGAACCACTAGGTTTTGTTTTCTAATTTTTTAGATCCCCCTTAGCCTGCTTTTAAAGGGGCTAGGAAGGATCTAAAGACTTGATGGCAAATTTAAAAACATACTCTGGGGTTTTCTGCTGAAGTTGGGGCTGTGGGGCAGCACGGGGAGAGAAAGGAGAAAATTTCACCTTGTCCCTCTTATCCCCTTCATCCCATCTTCTTTTAGACTGTGGGGGTCAAAGATTGTACCCTTGGTTCTGATTGCCAGTCTAAGGGATTCCAAACTCGATCTTCCAGCGCCATCTGCTCAATTAAACTTGCAAGCCTCAAGGCTTTGAGAGCTTGTTCGCCACCTACTGAAGGTTGATTGCCACCGTGTACGCAGTTGACAAAATGTTCTAACTCTGCACTTAGGGGTTGAATATTGCTGGTGTAGACTTTTTCAATTACACCGTCTTGCCTGTAAAGTACTTGTCGGTGGTCGGTGAGAGAATTGGCAGCCGTTTGGCGGTGAATCAAAATTTCATTCTTGAGAAAATCTGCCTCAGTAAATGAATTTTTGCAATGGGCGACAATGCGGCGAATTTTGCGGTGAGTGACTTTACTAGCAGTCAGAGTAGCAACAATACCATTGGCAAACCCCAAGGTGGCGGTTACGTAATCTAAATAACCAGAGTCTAGGGAGCGAGTACCACTAGCAGTCAATTTTGTGACTGGGGAAGCAGCTAATTCCAAAAGTAGGTCGATGTCATGGATCATTAAATCCAGCACAACTGAAACATCGTTTGCCCGATCTGAGTAAGGACTCATTCTGTGGGCTTCTAGCGCCAGTAATTCCTCTGTTTTTAGAACTTGGCTCAGTTCTTTAAAAGCTGGGTTAAAACGCTCAATATGACCTACTTGCAGAATACATCCAGACTCAGCTGCGGCATTTACTAAAGACTCTGCCTCAGAAATACTGGCTGCGATCGGTTTTTCAATCAAAACATGAATTCCCGCTAACAGACAGTTGATGCCCACGGCATAGTGCAGACGGGTGGGAACAGCTACACAAACTGCTTCCACAAGGGGTAGTAGATCGCAGTAATCTTCAAAAAAACGCACCTTGTAGTTGCTAGCAGTTTCTAACCCCCGCTCGACGTTAATATCTGCCACTCCGACTAGTTCAACATCTTTCATTGAACTCAGGACGCGAGCGTGGTGTTGTCCCATGTTACCCACTCCAATCACGCCTATGCGGATTGGTCGTGGCTGGTTGCGCTGTGTATATGGATTCGGTTCTGCCACTGACATGCTATTTTGCACTATTATTCTCTCCTCAACCACCAAATTTAGAGACGCTACGGCCGTTGGCGTTTATACTTGAAAGCCGGTTACGATCCGTCTAAAACCATCCAGATGGTAACATAGAGCCTATGTTTATGAAGAATTTCAAAGTTTGTGATCGGTTCCCGTAATCCAAATATCTTTTGTATAGATATTTCGAGTTTGCTTTGGATTTTACACTTTCTACAAAAATATATGTATTTTTATTAACTTTAAAACTTTCAGTAAGACCTAAGTATAAATTCCCCTTGGCATTGCTTTCTGGCATCTTGTTAAGGTTTGATGCAGTAATTTGAAATCCAAAATTTGCAACCGAGATGAAAGCTGTAATTCTGTTATCTGGGGGATTGGACTCTTCCACTATTCTGTACAAAGCTCAAGCTGATGGCTGTGAATGTCATGCTATTTCCTTTGATTACCAGCAGCGACATCGACGAGAGTTACAGTCAGCACTCAGTGTCGCTCAAAAAGCTGCGATCGCAAAACATCAGGTAGTTAACTTTGACTTACGGCAATGGGGCGGTTCGGCCCTTACTGATAATGCCATTGATTTACCCCAAGAGCGATCGCTAGATGAAATGTCTCAAAATATTCCTGTCACATACGTTCCGGCTCGTAATACCATCTTTTTAAGCTTTGCTCTTGGTTTTGCCGAAGCGATCGCAGCAGAGCGTGTCTATATCGGTGTTAATGCCCTAGATTACTCAGGATATCCTGATTGTCGCCCCGACTATATCCAAGCAATGCAGGAAGTTTTTCGCTTGGGAACCAAACAAGGGCGTGAGGGACAACCAATTAATATTGTTGCACCCCTAATAAACTTGAAAAAAACCGAAATCATCCAACTGGGGAACCAATTGGGAGTTCCTTGGGAACTAACTTGGTCTTGCTATGCAGGTGGAGATGTCGCCTGTGGTGTGTGTGATTCTTGTCGCTTGCGGCTAGCAGCTTTTGCCGAATTGGGACTTGTTGATCCACTGGCGTATGCACAGTAGAGACATTTGTCATTGGTCATTTGTCATTTGTCATTAGTCATTAATTATTACCCCCTGCCCCTTTGCTCCCCTGCTCCCCTGCTCCCCTGCTCCCCTGCTCCTCTGCTCTCCCCTCTTCCTCTAACCGTCGCAGTTGAATTTGATGCAGGCGTGGGCCAACGATTGATACCACGGTGAATTCGAGATTTTGATAACAAAATATTTCGCCTTTGGCAGGAATTTTCTGTAACTCATACAGCAAAAAGCCCCCTAGTGTTTGATATTCTCTGGTCAGAGGCAAATTGAGATGCAAAACTTCGTTGAGGTTTTCAAGGTTGATTTGTGCTTGCACCAAAAATTTTTGCTCACCTAACATCTGAATCAGTAAATCTTCACTGCTTTCAAGGTCGCTGGGGTCGCCAATAATTTCGGCAATGACATCTTTGATTGTCACTAGTCCCACAGTACCGCCAAATTCATTCACTACCATGACCATAGCGGGTTTCTCTTGCTGCATCATGGGCAAAAGTTCACTCAAGGGCGTGTGTTCTGGAACAAACCGGGCGGGACGCATCCAAGGTTGGATCTGTGTCTCTAAACTGAGGTTTCCGACTGCCAAGGGTTGTGCCAAATCTTTAAAATAAACAATGCCGCGAACATCGTCTAAAGATTCACCAATCACAGGATAGCGCGAGTAACCAGTAGAAGCCATTTCCCTGAGTAATGTCTGGAAGCTAGCATCTTTTGGCAGTGTGATAATACTGGTGCGCGGGATCATCACATCTTGCGCCATGACATCCCCAAACTCGAAGACATTATTGAGCAATTCTCGCTCTGCACGCTGTAACCCAGTAGACCCCCATTCTGTAGAGATGATCAGTTGCAATTCTTCGGGAGTTACAGGCGGTCGCCAGCCTTGACCTGTGTATTGGATGCCAAAAATTCGTAATAAAAAACGAGTTGATTGGTTAAGAATCCAGATGAAGGGGCCAAAAAAACGCACGATCGCTTTTACCGGAGGCCCCAAAAACCTTGCTAGCTGTTCTGAGTACAGCATAGCCAAGGATTTGGGACATAATTCTCCGATCACAATTTGCAAATAGGCAATCAAGAAAAAGGCGATAGGAATTGATAGGGAATGGGCGAGGAAGGTAGTCATCCCACTGGGTAAAGGCCAGGATCTTAACCAGGCATTCACCAGTACAACAATCGTACTTTCGCCAATCCATCCCAGTGCCAAACTAGAGAGGGTAATGCCTAACTGGGTGGTAGATAGCAGTCGGTCAATACTGCGTTGTAACATTTCTACAGCGATCGCTGGAATATCCCCAGCCTTAACTAGCTGGTGAATACGCGATCGTCGCACGCTCACCATCGAAAATTCCGCCGTCACAAAAAAGGCATTTATGGCAATCAGTAGTAGCACTGATAACAACCGCAGCGCCACTTCTATCAAACTTAAATTAGGAAAACCACTCACCACCAAAGCTCGTGTAAAACTCACGCCCTCCATTTAGGGGGAATAGGGAATAGGGAATGGAGAGTGCTGAGTGCTGAGTGCTGAGTGCTGAGTTGTGAATCTCACTTATTTACTTGGAACTCAGAACTGTTTCGCCCAATGCTCAATGCCCAATGCCCAATGCCCAATGCCCTTTCTACCTTTCTACAGGAATATTCGATGCCTCTAGCTTCAATTGTTGAGCGGGATAATCAGTCAGAGCAAGTGAGATTTTCTTGACATCATCAAGTAAAGCTGTAGGAATGCTCACTGTACCTGAAAATGCTGGTCCATTGACAGGCAATTCTGTTGGTAAACCCTCTGTACTAGCACTCAGGGTTCGTCCCTTGTCATCGGTAACATCTAAAAAACTATACAAGAAGCGCACAGAATCCTTACCTTTGTTCTGCATTTTCACTTTTAGTAGTAAATCACCACCAGAGTAGCGAGCAGATTGTACAGTCATTGTTACACCCTGACTTTGGGCAGTAACCGGAAAACCTGGTAGGGGCTTTTCTTCAACTACTTCTGGGGGTTTTTCCTCTGGCTTCTGCTTGCTGCTATTGGTTTCTTCATCATCTTCCTCTGGCTTTTCCGATTTAGCGGCTTTGGTCTTACCCTCAATTCGCGCCTTGACTATTTTCAGAATTTCTTCCTCTTTTAATAGCACTAGCCCTCCTTGTTGAGAGTTATTTGCCTTATTGCTGGCAAATTTGGTTGTGGGACGCCCATCTGGTGTAGTCACGCCTTTAAGTGCTGAACTCCCCAGGTCAAAGCCCAAAAACGCGCTCACAGAACCTGCTCCCATCATCAGAATTAACAAAATCAAAGTAAGAAGTACAGTAGAATTTATTTTCATCGCTGACAAGCTATCACAATAGAATGCTGGTCTATTTAAGAATAGTGAAGCTTTTGACCTCAATCCTTAAAGGAACTTAATCAATATTAGTTTGCACTATATCTATGATCAAATTATGTAGTATAAAAATCTAATAAACTATTGTCCAGTATTCACACGTGGTAAATGTGTGCTATATTCATGGAATTGGCTAAACTCAGTGCGTGAGGTATTTTTCTCACTCTAAAATTAGCAAATCAGGTTGACCTAAGAGTTTAAGTAATTTGCTCGTAGCAACCCACAACCCAAAAACAAGCGCCTTTGGCCGATTGGGGAGGCAACGAACTCATAATTCGTCTTCAGGCTGGTTCGATTCCAGCAGGGCGCACTGAGATCATCAAAAACTAGTAATAGAAAGGCATGGGGCACTTGTGCTGAGTGACTTGCCTTGACTTGTGCCCAGCATTTCGACTTACTTCGGCTACGCTCAGGATAAGCTCTGTATAAGTCGCTTGATGGAACCGGAGCCGAGGTACTGAAGTCGAAATGAGTGTTGGCGCGGCTTCTCCAAGAGTTGTATTGGAGTTAAGGGAGAGGTGAGGGGTGACAGGTGACAGGTGAGAGGGAATAATCTTTACCCTGTAAGCTGTACCTTTATTACCTTCTTTACTCTCCACTACCCAATCTTACCGAGATGGTAAAGTTTCAAACCGGAATTCAGTTCCTACTTTGAGTTTGTTGCTATAGCGAGGAGAGACGAGCAGCGATGTGTCATAAGGATTTGGTAAATCAGGAGTACGAATATAAGGATCGTTGCCAACTTGCTGAGTCAGGACATCATGATATAAAGTATTAATCAAATTAGCATCACGGGCAATTTCATTTTCTGGGAAGGAACCACCAAAACCAAAACCAGATCCTAGAAATGAGTCTAGCTGACGCTTGAGGCTGCCATTTTCGTAGAAATTGCGATCGTGACGAAAATAGGCTCGTTCAAATACATCATTCGTAGTTTCAGAATTAGGTGTTGCCGTTTGGGCAGATGCAATAGAGGGAAAAGCAATACCAGCAGCAAGCAGCACCAATAAACCACCAAAGGTTTTAAATTTTATACGCACGTTTCTGACTCCTCAACTTTTGCTTTAGGCGAATCTTAATTTATGCTGAAGTTCAGAACTCTGATGAGTTCAACCTTTGGTGTAGCACAACTTTTAATGTTTTGTAATGACGTATCCTACTGAAACTCTTACCCACTCAGATATTTGGGCAACCACTTCTGATTTGACTACTTTACGCCACAAGCTACTAGATTTATTTTGCCAACTTGCTTATCAAGAGGGTGATTTTCTCCTATCTTCTGGGCTGCGTAGTTCTTATTACGTCAATAAAACACAGGTAACACTCCATCCTCAAGGTGCTTTAGCAGTCGGACGATTACTATTTCCTTTATTACCTGTAGATACACAGGCTGTAGGTGGTTTAACAATGGGAGCCGATCCAATTGTGACAGCAGTGAGTATAGTTTCTGTTTATCAAAACCGCCCAATACCAGCGCTGATTATTCGCAAGGAAGCCAAGGGTTATGGGACAAGAGCTTATATAGAAGGCCCCAGTTTATCAGAGGGCGCAAAAGTAGTAGTTTTGGAAGATGTAGTAACAACTGGGCAATCTGCTTTAAAAGCGGTTGAGCGTCTTAAAGATGCAGGTTATACCGTCAATCAAGTAATTTCACTGGTAGATCGACAACAAGGGGGAGGTGAGTTGTACCAGTCAGCAGGGTTGAAGTTTGAAACTTTGTTTTCGATTCAGGAAGTTCAAGAACGCTACCGACAACTTGCAAATTCATGAACAAAAGGAGATAAACATGCAAGCAACAGTATCCACAGAACTAACACAAGAAAAAGTCGATAAAGCTGTGAGCGCAATTCTTGAAGTACTAGGAAAGCCAGAAAATGATTTACACCACAAAGCGTTAACAGCTTTTCAGGGTGGCGATCATCAAACTGTAAAGAGACTGGCATCTACCAACTTGAATGATTATTATTGCAAAGCTTTGGGATATCTGGGAGGAGCGTTGAAGCTGACTCCAAACACCGATACTATTTTGGCGGAATCGGCTCGTAGTGCAGCTGAATTTGTCAAAGAAAAAGCATTGCAGCACCTTGGTATTAAGATCGCTGATGCCTTGAATTAATCAATGCAATGAGCTTGCGTGATCGCTCTAAATAAATTACACAAACCCTCCTGAAAAACTTTTCAAGAGGGTTTGTGTAATTACCTATTGTGGTCATTTAAAAGTCATTGCTAAGAAACATTGTACTTACTTTTACTGACTTACTGTAGTAACAAAAGACTGATTACTTCACCAGTAAGGTGAGGGTGAACGCTGTTTAACCAGAAGGTGTTAAATCAAGGTGAATAGGAGTTACAGAAGCCCAGTTAAAGGCGGCATTGGGAGTTCCAGCCAATCCGCCAAATCCAGGCGATCGCAATCAACGCCCACCCAGACCTGATTTTAAAGCCGTAGCAGCAAAGCTGGGTGTCACTGAACAACAGTTGATCGACGCACTAGGTGTTGGCGGAGCCTCTCCCCAAGAAAATCGTCTTAATCAACCATAGAACACGCAGTAGGGGCGCAAGGCCTTGCGCCCCTACGACAGACAGGTAAGGTTTTTTCCCCTTTACCCTTTTCCCTTTCCCCCAAAACCCAACAAGTATTGGGTGTAGTTCAAATACATGAAAGATGCTGTATATATAGTGTGAGATTATTTGATTTTTTCTTTCACCAGAACTACTACAATTACTATTGATGCTAGATAATGGGAAGGCTTTGACATTTTCTTGCCAATCTAGCCCGGAAACAATAACTAAGACTTATGCGAACTCACTATTGCGGCGAACTCCGAAAAGAACATATTGGAGAAACTGTTACCTTTTACGGATGGGTAGACCGTCGCCGCGATCATGGTGGTGTGATATTTTTAGATTTACGCGATCGCTCTGGAATTGTCCAAATCGTCAGCGATCCGCAACGCACCCCAGATTCTTACGAATATGCGAACGCCCTGCGAAATGAATATGTTGTCGAAATCACTGGTAGGGTAACACAACGTCCCGAAGAATCATTGAATACCCGCATCCCCACAGGCGAGGTAGAAATCTACGCCGATAAAATTGAACTACTCAATGCTGTTCGCAAACAGTTACCTTTCCAAGTTTCTGTAGCTGACACCGAAACAGTACGAGAAGACTTACGGCTGAAATATCGTTATTTGGATTTGCGACGCGAACGTATGGCGCAAAATTTGCAACTGCGTCATCAAATTGTCAAAGCCATGCGTCGTTATCTAGAAGATTTGGAAGGTTTTATCGAAGTGGAAACCCCAATTCTTACCCGTTCTACCCCAGAAGGAGCGCGGGATTATGTTCTACCCAGTCGCGTCAATCCTGGTGAGTGGTATGCTTTGCCGCAATCACCCCAACTATTTAAACAATTGCTGATGGTATCTGGCTTAGATAGATACTATCAGATTGCCCGTTGTTTTCGTGATGAAGACTTACGCGCCGACAGACAACCAGAATTCACGCAGTTGGACATGGAAATGAGCTTCATGTCCCAAGAAGAAATTATCGAACTAAATGAAAATTTAATTTGCCATATCTACAAAACAGTTAAAGGCATTGAGTTACAGCGCCCTTTCCCGCGTCTCACTTATGCTGAGGGGATGGAACGTTACGGTAGTGATAAACCAGATACACGCTATGGTTTGGAATTAGTTGATGTCTCAGATATCGTCAAAGACTCTGGTTTCAAAGTCTTTCGGGATACTGTTACCAATGGTGGTATCGTCAAAATCTTGCCCATTCCTAACGGTAACGATGTAATTTCTAATGTCCGCATTAAACCAGGCGGCGATTTATTTAAAGAAGCCAGCGAAGCCGGCGCTAAAGGTTTAGCTTATATCCGCGTCAGGGATGATGGGGAAATTGACACTATTGGGGCGATTAAAGACAACTTAAGCGAAGAACAAAAACAAGAAATTTTGCGCCGTACAGGTGCAAAAGCTGGACATTTGCTGTTGTTTGGGGCAGGGGACGCTGCTACAGTTAATAAAACATTAGATAGATTACGACAAGCGATCGCTAGAGAATTTGATTTAATCAATGCCGAAAAAATTAACTTACTCTGGATTACTGATTTCCCGATGTTCGAGTGGAACGCTGACGAAAAACGTCTAGAAGCACTACATCACCCGTTTACAGCGCCACATCCTGATGATTTGAGCGACTTAAAGACTGCACGTGCCCAAGCTTACGACTTAATACTCAACGGCGTAGAAGTTGGCGGCGGAAGTCTACGGATTTATCAGCGAGAAATTCAACAGCAAGTGTTTGAAGCGATTGGGTTATCTCCTGAAGAAGCACAAAGTAAATTTGGCTTTCTCTTAGAAGCATTTGAATATGGTACACCGCCGCATGGTGGCATCGCCTACGGTTTAGATCGTTTGGTAATGTTGTTAGCTGGAGAAGAATCGATTCGGGATGTCATTGCTTTTCCGAAGACACAACAAGCACGTTGTTTGTTAACAGATGCGCCTTCGAGTGTAGATGCTAAACAGTTGAAAGAATTACACGTTGCTTCGACTTATAAACCAAAGTCTTAGAGGATGTTTGAAAAGGATTCAGGAGGCAGGAAAAACCCATCTTTAAAAACATGGGATTTTAGCTAGGACGCTTTGTATCGAGCGGAAAGTGCCGCGAGATACAATTCTTTTTTTTAGTGGGCAAATGACCCAGAAGTAAAGTTTTTACTTCTGCCTCCTGCCTTTATTTGCAAAATTTTATGCCAATCGTCTTACCATAATCCGAATGATCACAAGATAAATAAACGTTTCGGCAGTTTTAAGAAGTAGTTCATAGTCTTTATTTACAGCAATTTTCATGTATTTGAACCACACCCAATATTTGTCGAGTTTTAGGGCAAAGGGACTCATGTTAAAGGAGAAAAAACATTATATATCGAGTCTTCCGCTCTTTTTACCCTTATCATTTTCCCTTTAACCGAGTAGGGACGCAAGGCCTTGCCCCCCTAGCGCGTGGTCTATTTACCTGAGAATAGCTGTAATTGCCGACAGCAATAAAGCCAACCCAAAGTGCGCTCTATCATATCATGTCCGCCTAATTAGTTATGATTTCCACAGTCATTGCACCCCACCCCTTAATCCCCTCCCCGCTTGCGGGGAGGGGAGACGAAGCGTAGCTTTGGCGGGGTGGGGTTCTTCGGGTTTAGTAAGTAATCAAGCGGACATGATATCACCCAGTGTTTTGGAAGCAAAACAAACCCTTTGCGCTTTTTGAGTTGGAGTACTACTTGTATAATCCAACAGCAATTTTGATTATTTTAATATTTAAAACTCAGTGACAACGTTAACAGAGCAACAATTAAGAAAACGGAATATTTCCCAGTTGCTAAAGACTTTTGAAAAGCTTCACTATCAAGAAAAGCAAGTGGATCACAAGCTACTAATCTTCCTGAAGTTAAGATTAATTACCCAAGATAATGGGTTGTAAATGTAATATCCCTAATTGAACTAGATAGTTTTTCACCTCTTAAAACTTTATAAAAATTAACAGTATCACTTTTTGTATAAGGTTTGAAATAACATTGTAGCACAAGCTTAGTTTAAACCCTTGCAATGCTTAACTGCTTGATAGAACCTGTTGTATCTGATGAAGTTTGGAATGCAAATATTCTTTGCATTTAATCTGATTTATTCATTGGCTCTGATTGCAATTTGCTAGAATTACTATAGTTTTTATTTCTGAAATCTAGAAGAAATCTAGCATTTTATTATGATTATGCGCATTCCCACAATTGCTGCGACCTTTGTCGCGGCTAGTCTTAGTATAGGTACACTTTTGAGTATTGCTGCCCCAGCTTCGGCTCAAGAGATAATAACTTGTTCAAGCCAAAATAATCGAAGAAATAGTTGTTCGGTAAATGCAAGAGGTAGAGTGAGGCTTGTTAGGCAATTGTCTAACACCAGTTGTAGAGGAAATTGGGGCTATCGGAGAAATCGTATTTGGGTGAAAAATGGTTGCCGAGCTGAGTTTTCAGTTGGCGATCGCAGAAACGGCAGATATGACAGATACGATCGAAACGGCAGATATGACAGATACGATCGAAACGGCAGATATGACAGATATGATAGAAACGATAGATATGACAGATATGACAGAAACGATAGATATGACAGATATGACAGAAACGATAGATATGACAGATAAAAGACTGGGTAGTGCATCAATATAGATAGTTAAGCAGAAATTAAGAAACTTACTTCTGCTAACTTTTATAAGTAAAGCCCTTATCAACTCTAAGAGGGTATTGATTTCTATGTATTTTAATCAGACATTGCTTTCTACAGCGTGTCTAGTTGGTATTTATCCAGCGTTTCAAAACCTTTGGATAGATGTTTCTAGTATATACAGCGGATTTCAAGTTGATGAAGTACACAAGTTAATCTGAACGCCAAGTAAAAAGCTTGTTTTTCTTCTGTTAGCGCAGCAAGGCGTAGTCCATCCTTCTGAATTATGACTCTTGAATTCTGCTGTATTTTGACTTTTCAAACATCCTCTTGGGATTGACTAATAAAAAAAATACTCAACTACTTCTTGTGAGGTGAGCTTCTCGCCATTAGCGTCAACTTCAGGCAGATGCCCTGTCAAGTATTCTTTGCGTATCTTGCTAATGCGATCGCTTCTCCTTTTGTAGAAAAGCGATCGCAGTGCTTATTTTAAGTCGCGGATAAGATAAAGGAGTAATATCGCTCCTCACACACAAGTAGCAATGACATCAACCCTGCGGAAATTTCCCCGTCTCAATGCTCCGACGCTGCACAAGTTGCCCAATGGTTTGACAATCATTGCCGAGCAAATGCCAGTTGAAGCCGTAAACCTCAACTTATGGATAAAAGTTGGCTCTGCTGTTGAACCTGATGCCATTAACGGCATGGCTCACTTTTTAGAACACATGATTTTTAAAGGAACAGAACGACTGGCAAGCGGCGAGTTTGAACGTCGAATTGAAGAGCGGGGTGCTGTTACCAATGCCGCTACGAGCCAAGATTATACTCATTACTATATAACTACTGCTCCCAAAGACTTTGCCGAGCTTGCGCCACTACAAATAGATGTAGTATCGAATGCGAGTATTCCCGATGATGCCTTTGAACGCGAGCGATTGGTAGTTTTAGAAGAAATTAGGCGTTCAGAGGATAATCCCCAGCGGCGTACATATCGGCGGGCGATGGAGACAGCCTTTGATCGTCTACCCTATCGCCGTGCGGTGTTGGGGCCAGAATCGGTGATTGCCGGACTTAAACCCCAGCAGATGCGAGACTTTCATACTAATTGGTATCAACCCCAGTCAATTACGGCTGTGGCTGTGGGCAATTTGCCCGTGGAAGAATTAATTTCAACTGTCGCGGAAGGATTTACAAAAGCCACTAAAACTCATCACTCCCCACTTCCTACTCCCCACTCCCCCCTGAATCCTGAGTCACCATTTACAGAAATTGTCCGTCGAGAATTTATCGATGAAAGTCTGCAACAAGCAAGGCTAGTAATGGTTTGGCGGGTTCCAGGAATGGCTCAGTTAGATCGTACCTATGGATTAGATGTTTTAGCAGGAATTTTGGGACACGGACGGACATCAAGACTGGTGAGAGATTTACGAGAGGAACGGGGATTAGTTTCTTCAATTTCTGTGAGCAACATGAGCAACGAGTTGCAAGGGATATTTTATATTTCAGCTAAATGTGCAGTAGAAAATTTAGCAGTTGTAGAAGATGCGATCGCTCAACATATTAGCAAACTCCAAACAGAGTTGGTAACAGAATCAGAAATTGCCCGTGTGCGGCGGCGAGTAGCTAACAGATATGTTTTTAGTAACGAAACTCCAAGCGATCGCTCTGGATTGTATGGTTATTATCAATCTTTGGTGGGAGATTTGGAACCTGCCTTTAACTACCCAGCGATAATTCAGAGCCAAGATGCAACAGACTTGATGCAAGCAGCCAAAGAGTATCTATCTTCTAATGCTTATGGTGTAGTTTTTGTCAAGCCGTAAATTTGTCATTTGTCATTGGGCATAGGTAAAGAATTGAACTTTTAACTTCTTGCTCCTTTGCCCCTCTGCTCCCGATTCCCCACTCCCCAATTTAATCATGTGGACTCAAATCGACACCCATATTAGCCAGGTGACTGGCGAAAAATTTCAGAGTCAGCAACGGCGATCGGTTGGTGGCGGGTGCATCAACCAAGGTTATGCTGTCTCTAATGGTGAGATAACCTACTTCGTCAAACAAAACCTTGCATCCCAAGTTGCAATGTTTGAAGCTGAGGCGTTAGGTTTAAAGGAAATGCTAACAACAGCTAGTATTCGCGTCCCCAAACCAATTTGCTGGGGTACTGCTGATAATTCTAGCTACATCGTCCTAGAATGGTTGGAACTTGGTAGCGGTAACAGCAATTCGTGGTTAGAAATGGGACGCAAGTTAGCAGCGATGCACAAAGCTAGCAGCAGTCAAGTTTTCGGTTGGAAAATTAACAATACCATTGGTTCCACACCTCAAATTAATACTTGGACAGCAGACTGGACGGAATTTTATATTAAACATCGCCTGGGTTATCAATTTCAGTTGGCAAGGCGACGGGGAGGTAATTTTCCCAAACAAGACAAGTTACTGGCAGCTATCCCTGAACTATTGGCGGATCATCAAGTGCAACCTTCCTTAGTACATGGCGATTTATGGGGTGGAAATGCTGGGTGTACTGCATCGGGAGAACCAGTGATATTTGATCCAGCAACTTATTTTGCAGATAGAGAAGTTGATATCGCAATGACCGAATTATTTGGTGGTTTCCCCGCAGTGTTTTATAAGGGTTACAACGAGGTGTTTCCGTTAGATGCAGGCTATGAGCAAAGAAAAACGCTCTATAACCTTTATCACATTTTGAATCACTTCAATTTATTTGGGGGTAGTTACGATTCGCAAGCCAATAGGATGATTGACCAGATTTTACGATAAGGGATGCGGATTAAATAAAGTGCAAAACTAGTGACACGGCGTCGCGGAAAGTGCCACGAGACACAAGGGAGTCAGTGCAGTCTTGGGGCAAAGCCCCAAGCATCTGGCGGCATCCTTACTTCAATCCCACGTTTTTAAACGTGGGTTCCTTTCTGCCTCACTTCGACTACGCTCAGTGACCACCTGCCTTTTGAATTTGTCCTGTTGTCACAGACTCGATTGCAAGATTGATGGTATTTTATTTTTGCACAAACTCCTTTATCCCAATGGCATACAAGCTATGACACTCAATTTATATTTACTGCGACATGGAGAAACTACTTTTAGTCAAAGTGGTAATTTCTGCGGTGAAACTGATGCGGAGTTGACAACAGAGGGAATGCAGATGGCATCCGCTTTTGCCGATGTTTATCAACAATTGAAGTGGGAAGGGGTTTATGTTAGCCCGATGAAGCGCACAATTGCAACTGCCAAGCCATTTTGTGATGCTATCGGTATGGATATGCAGTTGCGTGAGGGACTTAGAGAAGGTAGTTACGGCGAATGGGAAACTAAGAGTAAATCGTTTGTTCAAGAGAATTACGCAGAAAACTATGTAAAATGGTTGACAGAACCTGCCTGGAATGCACCCATTGCTGGAGAAACTGCGGTAGATATTGCTAACCGTTCTATGCCTGTAATTGCTGAGATTCAAGAAAAACATCCCCAAGGTAACGTTTTAGTAGTTTCTCATAAAGCGACGATTCGGATTATGCTTTGCAGTTTACTGGGAATTGATTTGGGACGCTATCGTTATCGGGTGAATATTTTGGTCGCGTCGGTAAGTATGGTTAAATTTGACGTTAATGGCCCTTTGTTAGAAATATTAGGCGATCGCCATCATATACCCGATCATATTCGCTCTCGTCCGGGAACATAATAGTCTCTTAGGGACTTGCAAAAAATAAATTATCCCAAATTAATTATTTCTAGATTTGTAGGGGCGCAAGGCCTTGCGCCCCTACAATTGGATTATTTTTTTAACTGGAAGACGCTGCTTCGCCCGGCTAGCGATCGCGTAGGTTGACAAAGCCCTCAGTAAATAGGAGATTAATTTGATCGGGTATGAGGATTTATGCCCTGCCGAACCGATTTATTTTCATAGGTTCTAGCGTATCTTTGGTAAGATGCCTATCCCACAAGACTTAACTCCTGGTTTCGATATCGTATAACTGGCATAGGGTGAGGAGTTTTTGTTTAAGGCGATCGCGCACATTCTCTGGTAATATCACTACACAATCTGGCGCATACTGCATCACTTCTCGCATAAACCAAAATGTACTAGATACTCGCCTGACAACTCGCCGGACTCGTGGTTTATCTGCTAGCCACTCATTGATATTGTCTTCTGGTTTAGCTTGATAGGCAAAAGCCAAGCCAGCAAATAGATGCATTTCCACTTCTATTTCAGCTAAACTTCGCCATTCACCAGAAATTGGCATGACAGCAGCTTCAGTAATCCTGTCTAATCGTAAACTCCAGTTGTGAACTAGTTCTGGTACATCAAAGTTTCCTTCTGTTTCTTCGCACCAGCAATCAAGATATTGCCGCTTTTCGTGGGGTGTAGGTTTGGCATAGCGAACGGTAAAGTTTAATAAGCGTCCGGCTGCATCTTGATAAGAAAGCTGAAATGGTTGGTTTCGCAGGATGTAGTTATCTATTTGTAATCGCCAAGCTGGGGGCAAATTCTCTAAGAAACGTTCGATTTCACCCCGCATAGGTAATGATAATTCGCTGCGTTCGAGAAGTAAGTGTGCAATGATTTGGGCTTGTTCAATTTGCCCGATATCTGTCAACGCATTGATACATCTATGTAATGCTCTAATGCGTAGTTCTTTCCAATTGTTGTTGTTACCGATGAGTAACTTACGTTGAGCGATCGCTTTAATTAACTTAGAGATGTTAGGCTCCTCTCCCCACATCATACCAAATTCACGAGCGATCGCTTCTAGCTCGGCTTTATCACGTTCTGATATCGACAGTGTAATAGATTGACCTTTTCGACTCATTGAAAATGTCCGTATACTTTGTACTGCTACTCTCTTGTCAACTTCTATTTTGCGTGCCAATATAGTTTTTAACAACCAGTTACGGACACTATTTAAGTGTATGTCCGAAAATTACAGAATTACTCTCAAGCCTGTTTACTCGCAAACCGTCCCGACACCTGACGGGGTGAAATTACCTAAAGATTGGTTGCTTTCTTGGCATCAAGCCGCAACTTTAGAAGCGTTGCGCGATCCAAATATTGATGTTGTGTTCAACACTGCGATGACTGGCGATGGTAAAAGTCTCGCGGCTTACGTAGAAGTGCTTCAGGGTGAATTTTCTGCGATCGGACTTTACCCAACTAATGAACTCGCCCGCGATCAAGAAACGCAAATTAGAGGATATGTTGAAAAATTTCAGCCAGACAATCAGCCGCGTGTAGTGCGCCTCAGTGGGGCTGATTTAGAGATTTATGCTGAAAATGAAGGATTGAAAAAAGGAGCTGCGATCGCAACTCTCACTAACCAGAGAGAAGCATTATTAACCAACCCTGATATTTTTCATTATTTGCATAGAGGTGCTTACATAATTCGTGGCGATAGTCCAGATAAGTTATGGGGCAGAATTGATAAAGATTTTGACTTGTTTATTTTTGATGAATTTCATGTTTTTGCTGCTCCCCAAATTGCTAGTGTGATTAACACAATGTTGTTAATTCGCTGCACAAATCGCCGTAAGAAATTTCTGTTTCTCTCAGCCACACCAGATACAAACTTAATTGGGCGATTAGAAAAAGCAGGATTTCGTTGTAAAGAAATTGATCCTTTAAAACAAAATAAATATCAGTTTCCCGAAACACCAGAAGAAGGGCAGCAACTGCAAACACAGGGCTGGCGGCAAGTAGCGCGAACAATTACATTGAATTTTATTCCTTTGGAACCGTCCTTTAAAGCTTCGGAAACTTGGCTAAAAGAAAATAGTGATTTGATTTTGGCTCAGTTTCAGCAGTATCCAGGAAGTAAAGGTGCAATCATCCTTAACTCAATTGCAGGAGTCAAACGCCTAACTCAATTTTTTCGGGAAATATTACAGCCTTATGGATTGAACGTTGGAGAGAATACAGGGTTATCGGGAAAAGGAGAAAAGGAGCGAAGTCTTTCTGCTGACTTAGTTATTGGTACTAGCACAATTGATGTTGGGGTTGATTTCAAAATAAATTTCCTAATTTTTGAATCATCCGATGCAGGTAACTTTATCCAACGTTTAGGACGTTTAGGAAGGCATGATGAATATGAGAAAGATGGACAGATAGTTAAGTTTGAAAATTTTACAGCTTTTTCTCTAGTTCCTAACTTTTTGGTAGAGCGATTGTTTAAGGGAGATACTCCACCGTTAGAAGTGAATAGTATTTGCGATCGCCCCACTTTTCACAATACAATTACCGAGAATTATCGACAAATCAACGATTTTCGTGGTTATTATCGTCGATGGGGGGCTGTACAATCATTTTGGCTGTTTTATCAGTTGAGCGATCGCACAATTAAACAACAGTATGCCCAAAGCCGAGATAAGTTTCAAGAAGCCTGTGAACAAGTATTTGAAACAAGTCTGAAGTCACAAGCTGGACATATTCAAGGATGGGCGAAAGATTGGCAAGCACTTTCTGGTAAATCAGGAAATCCTATTGCTGAGGATGCCGCTAGTTTTCGAGGTTCAAGTCCTTTGCAGTGTGGTTTATACGACTTAACGGAACAAAACGAGGCAGATAGGTTTAAAACCTACGATTTACCGGGAATTTTGGGAAATTTAGAAATTGAAATGTGGACGGAAGCGGGATTTATACGAACACTCAAAGAAACCGCAGAACGCACCGGACAACCCATCGCCAAAGGTAGATTTGCTCATTGTCTAGCATTTATGAAGTTGCGTTCCTACCGAGAGGAACGGCTGAACTGGAAGTTTACCTATTCTGGAAACTTGCAGCCAATTGCTGACGCTTGGAAAGTTCAGGTTTTGACAGGTGTGGAAATTTGGCAACCTGACAACTATTGGGTTGGGGAAATTAACAAACGCCTAAAAAAGGAAGGTTTGGTTTGTTACGTGATTCGCCGTCCTCTTACTGAAGTGCGGATGCGCCTAAGGCTACCGATGAATTTTCAGATTTATGGCATTAGCGATCAGTATAGCTTTCATGATGCTACTGCACCGTATGCGATCGCTTTTGGTCACTCTGCGCTGCTGCTGGATACGCTTGCTTACACGTTTAAAAGCAAAGGAGATGAGATATGGATTACTTGAGGTTTCAATCCCTGATAGGGATTTTGGTTAATTTAGTAGGAAGTTTAGAGAAACGAACACCATTAGGCTCACAGTGAATTGTTTCAATCCCTGATAGGGATTTAATCTCATAATGTATTGTGAGATTTTCTCTAACTTTACCTACCCATATCATAATAAATCGTAATAGCAAGGATTACAATAACTATGTTTTTTCATCCCTTATACTTTAATGAGGAAAGTTTTACAGCTATCTGAGAAACGAGCGCGAGTAGGAACACAGATATGTAATCCTTGCCCTTCTTCATCTATGAAATGAACGGCTTGGTGTAAGTCTATCTGGGGGGGTTCAACCCCACCTATCGTCTTTAGGTAAGAGCTAGCTGTGGGGCTTTCCACCCTCTAAATAGACAAAAGGAGAATTAAATATGCCAAAGCTACGCGGTTCTAACTCTCAAGAGCCGTTACAATTGTTCATTCCCTATTCCTGGAAGCCATACCTAGACAACAAGAAAAAAGTCCGTGGTAAAAATAGGAAAATCTTTGAGCAGTTACAGGAAGTTGTTAGCCAACTACAAGTAGCCCTTGAAAAAGATGAGTTCGAGTCATTTGAAGTCAAAGAAGCAACTCGTGATTTCTTAATACTCGTTCAGGGAAATAAGAAATAGATAGAAATTATCTGTAAACTCTGAAGTTTTTCAAATAAGGCTCTACAGGGTTAGTTTCACTACACTTGAGCCTGTAGAGCTTTTTTGTCAAAAAATGGGAACAGATTTGTAGGGTGAGCCAATGATAGCGTAACGCTTTAACAAGTTGAATCTTTTCCGTTATGAGTAACCCAATTTCAGACGATTACAGACATTTGCTAATGGAAATAAAACAGCGTATTCGTTCAGCCCAGTACGAAGCACTAAAAGCAGTTAATCGGGAAATGATTAACCTCTACTGGGACATTGGACAGATAATTGTTACTCAACAGCAGGGCGCTAGTTGGGGAAAATCCGTAGTAGAACAGTTAGCAAAAGACTTACAAGCAGAATTTCCAGGAATTAGCGGATTTTCTGCTGCTAATCTCTGGCGGATGAGGCTTTTTTATGAATCTTATGTCAACAATGAAAAACTCGCACCAATGGTGCGAGAAATTGGATGGAGTCACAATCTAGTCATTGTAGAGAAGTGCAAAGATGACCTAGAACGGGAATTTTATATCAGAATGACTCGTAAATTTGGCTGGACAAAGAATGTTTTGATTCACCAAATTGAAAATCAAACCTATGAAAAGACTCTATTGAATCAGACTAATTTTGATAAAACTGTTCCAACAGAGATCCGTAACCAATTAAAATTAGCTGTCAAAGATGAATATACTTTTGATTTCTTGGAACTAGCAGATGAACACAGTGAACGACAGCTAGAACAGGCGATTTTGGTAAGAGTTGAACCATTCTTGCAAGAAATGGGTGGGCGGTTTACTTTTGTTGGCAGTCAGTATCGCTTAGAAGTTGGCGATAAAGAATTTTTTATTGACCTGTTGCTGTATCACCGTCAATTAAAATGTCTAGTTGCGATTGAATTAAAAACTGGAGAGTTCCTACCTGAGTATGTGGGAAAAATGCAATTTTATCTGGCAGCTTTAGATGATTTATCTCGATTCCCAGATGAAAATCTCTCAATCGGAATTATTCTTTGCAAATCCAAGAATAAAACTATTGTTGAGTATGCACTGAGAGAATCGAATAAACCAATTGGTATAGCAACTTATAAACTGTTTTCTACATTGCCTCAAGAATTAAAAAATCAACTTCCGGCTCCAGAGCAAGTTGCCAAGTTGCTAGAAGGCGTAGAGTAAAAAACTGGAGTTTAAAAATGTCTAATGATGATTGGTTATCAGGTGATTTTGGTTTTGATGGTGATTCTTCAGACCGCACTATTGAAACTAAAGGCGAATTATTAACACTCAAGCTATTACGAGAAGCAATTCAGTCTCAAAATCCAGATGATAAGATAATGGCAGATTTTGGTGAATATGTTTTACCAAATCTATTGCGGATAGCGATTGGTGTAACTGCGAAAGGCGGTAAGTTTTTTGATGAAATTGACCAACAGCGAGAAGCAGAAAGGAAAACTAAAGTTAGACGAGATAACGCTGCTGACCAATCACTGAATACTCATTTACTTAATGGTTTATTCCCAGCTAATTTAATTGAGAAACGGTTAGAAAAACTCAATACCACAGTGCAGCGAGTGGTGAAAGAGCGAGAACGGCGTTTAGTAATTGCTGGATTTATTTTACATGATTTTGAAAAGTTTCCTGATGTACCTGAAAACTGCCGCAAGCTACCGTTAGCAGAACATCGTGAAATTATTGATAAAAAAGTTCACCAATTAGGACTAAATAATTTTATAAATCCAGAAAATCCTGAAGCTTATCGAGAGTATCTAGATGATTTATTGTGCATGGCTTATAATGCTCAACGTCGCTGGGATACTAACTGGAATTTTTCTGAATTTGGGTTGAATCCTGTTCTCAAAGACCGTACCCTTCGCAGCTTATCCGATTTAACTTGTTTGGCTGATTCTCTCGCCTCAATTGTTAAACATCCCCAGGATGCAGAACATCCTAGACTCAAAGAAATCATCCACAGCCTCAGTGATGGACAATTGAAATTTACTTATCACAGCATTGCTGAGAATCGTGGTGTTTTAACTAATGTGGTGAATAATGCTTTAATTCAGGCTCATACCAGTCTAAATACTGATGAAGATATTTACTATGAACCTTTGTTATATCTAACAACAGGCGTGATTTATTTGGCTTCGCGCAATGCTCCAGCTATCTCGCCGGAAGATTTACCAGACCGTGTAGTTAACAGTATTAAATCGCTTTGTGCTGGACAATTACGCCTCAGACAAACAGGATTTGGTAGAGATGGCAAAGGCATGAAATATGCCGAATATTACAACTTATTTTTTGATGACATAGGCTTGATGAAAGTAGCCTTAGATGCTACATTACGCATCTTAAACCCTAATAAAGCCTCTGTTGCTAAAAGTCGCAGCGAAAATCTGATTAAGTTTCAGCAACAAAATGTTTTATCTGCTGATTATGACTTCAAATTTGAAGACGATATTCGTATTGACCAAATAGCAGAATTTGGTGATTTAGTTAGCCGGAAGATTTGGGAAGAGACAGTTAATCGCGTTGATTCGGCTCGGAAGAAAGATAAAAAGCTGCCAGCAGTTCCCAATTTTGATTTAACTCACAAAGTTGCAGAATTTTGGAATTTAGCAGAATGTTTACCCCAAATTAGAGAAATTCAACGCATCAATGAAAGTCTCAAAGAAAACAAGTTAAAGGGAAATACGGGAGGAGTACCTTACGAATGGTATTATCTGGCGGCTAAATATTTAGAACATCATCCAGGAATTGAAGATGTACGCGAAGCTTGTCAGCAAGTAATTGACTATTTGACAACGTTAATTTCTCCGATTATTTCTCAATATCAATTACCTGATGGTTGGGATGATTTAAGGCTTTGGGTAAAACGAGTTGTGATGTTACCTGGTACTAATCAAGAGCGATCTGTTAAAGCTCAAGTTGAAACATTTCTAAATGAGTTAGATAATTACAATGCTGCAAAAAAAGCAGGGCGAGGGAAACAATTAATATGCTCAATTTCTCATTCTGCTTACACGGTTACTGAGCAAATGGAATCAGCAGTTTTATTTACGCCACAAGTTTATACAAACAAGCAAATGTTAGGAGGTTCTAACGCTAAACGCAATATCTCCAGTATTGCAGGTGTGGAGATGATGCTCAGGCAAATCTTGATGAATCAAACTCAAGCTGTAGGTAAACGATTTGAAGATGGTAAATATCGCTATCTCTACTTTTATCCTACTTATTACTTTACTCCAGAGACTAATAAGTTTTTGCAGAAAGCATACAATGGTATTGCTCAAACTCGCTTTGATACGAGCGTTCGCAATCATTTTATCAGTAAGGATTTACAGGCGGATTTGGGGCGCGATCGCTACCAAAGTGTAGATAGTTTCTTAATCGATGAAAATCTCCAACGTGACAAGGATCGCACCTTTAAACTTTCCTATCCTGAAGACCAGCCTTTAACATTTTACTTCATGGCACTCCCGCCAGGAAGAGACAGCACCGATACAGAATCTTGGGTAATGCCAACTTGGTTAGCGTTTGCTTTCCCGATGATTTTAGATGTTAAAACTGTGGTTTCAGAGTCACCAATTCCACCTTTTAATGATGGGGCTGAATTTGAGGAAAGCGTTTTACTTGATAGTGCGCCTCATGCTTTCCGTGCTTTAGTAAGGCGCGATCGCTTCCGTCTTGACTATATCCTCGAAGGTTGGAACGAAAACAGCATCCAATACCCAGCACCTTTAAATGTGCTTACCGCCGCTTATGTCATTCATTTAGATGTGAATGCTAAACAAGGTAAGTCTGGTTACGATGCCAACTGGGGAAGATTTACAGAATTGGCTAAAGATTTTGAAACCAGTCCACTGTACGTCTTTTCTTACCTCAATCGCTGGGTGCGTAACCAGGGTTCAGAAACAGCGCGAATTGAAAAAATCCGGCTTTATGCCTATCATTTTTATCCTTGTTTTGATCCTTATGTGAAATATGACACTAATATGGAGCAATTAATTGTGGGAGAAGCATCAAGTCTGAATCATCCTAAAAAATTAACAGATTTATACCGTAGATTTTACCGAGCTAATAAGCGTTATAACCCTAAGTCTAATGCTGTGTTGAAACCAGTTGATATCGCGGCTGAAACTATACTCAAAGCTGAGTCAAGTGTGTTTCAGGGAGAAACATTAGTTGTGGCTGTTGCAGCAGAAGTTTTTAAACTCATGGATCGCATCCATTCTTCTACTGCTGAAGGACGCTGGATCATAAGCAAACGAGAAGAAGAACGGCAAGCTGTTCTAGATTTTGCCAAGTATTTTGTGGTGGAGGTATTTGATAACTCATTTGCAGGCGATCGCGCTCGTTTGGCTGGTCGTCAACTCAACTTAATTAGGGATACTTGCGAATTTCTTTATCGCCTAGAAGATGATAAAGAAAATGCAGTAAAAGATGAAAAATCTGCGGAAATAGATAACGACAATGAGTAGGGATTTACCCTTACCATTTTTGCTGAAACGTAAACAAGTAGTGAATAATTATTTGGAGATCAATCATGGCACTTTTGAAAACTGTTGAACCAGAATTCTTTCAAGCTGAAATTCCTTACAAACCAATGGGGAAATATGCTCATTTTTTGACCATCCGTATTACCGAATCTTATCCATTATTTCAGACAGATGCAGAACTGAATAAAGCACGGGTAAGGGCTGGAGTTAAAGACAAAACTACAATTAGCCGTTTGTCAATGTTCAAGCGCAAGCAGTCTACCCCAGAACGTCTAGTTGGTCGGGAATTGCTGCGTAACTATGGCTTGATGACTGCTGAAGAATGCGAATACAACGTGAATTTTGCAATGGATAATCCTGATTGCATCATTTATGGTTTTGCTATTGGTGACTCTGGCTCTGAAAAATCCAAGGTTGTAGTAGATACGGCATTTTCAATTACAGCTTTTGATGAATCACACGAAACTTTCACCCTCAACGCACCTTATGAAAATGGTACGATGGCTTCCAAGGGTGAAAATGGTTCTAAACCTGGTGAAGTTACCAGTCGAATTAATCAGCAAGACCATATTAGACCGCAAGTTTTTTTCCCTAGTATTATCACCTTGAAAGACCCCACTGAAGCTAGCTTCCTTTACGTTTTTAATAATATTTTGCGAACTCGTCATTATGGAGCGCAAACCACCCGTACAGGTCGCGTCAGAAATGAGTTAATTGGTGTTGTATTTGCGGATGGAGAAATCACCAGTAACCTGCGTTGGACTCAGGCAATATATGACCAAATGAAATCTAATAATACTATAAATTCTCCAGATCCACTAGATGAAGATGACGTAATTACTGCTGCAAAAAATGCTATTGAGGCGTTAATGGCTGACGAGTTTATTGTTCATACAGATTTCATTGGTGATTCTTTTGTATCCTTAATTAATGAAGTCAAAACTTTAACAGGAAGTGAGAAAGGAATCCAGGCAATTTTACAAAAAGCTGATGCAGAAGCTAAAGATTATGCCAAGAAGCATATTAGCAAGAAGAAAACTACTGCTAAAGCGGGGAAAGAGTAATGGTGTTTATTTGCCGTTGTCAAATAGAACTTCATGATAGCCTCTATTACGCAACTCGTGAAATCGGGCGATTGTATGAAACAGAGCCAATAATTCACAATTACGCTCTCTGTTATGCACTGGGTTTAGTTGATAGCCAAATCTACTCTACTACCGTTGCTGAAGAACATTCTTATCGCTATTTTTGCCCCGAACAAGTGCCAAAATATGAGGAGCATCTAACGCCACTCAATCAACAAGGAATTTACGTAACTCCGGCGCGATCGCTCAATCATTCCTCCATCCTCAACACCTGGAAGTATGCTAACAACAACTACCACGTTGAAATGGAGAAAACACAGAAAAATATTCCTAGTTTTGGGAGAGCAAAAGAAATAGCAGCAGAAAGTCTATTTGAGTTTTTTGTCATATCTCAAAAAGACCTCAAACTACCAAAATGGATTCGCTTGGGTAAATGGATGAGCAAGGCTGAAGTAACGGTTGAACCATTACCGAAACCTAAAATTGCTGAGGGTATATTCACTTGTACACATCCATTAAATCCTTTAGATGTGATGTTCACTAATCAAGTGATTAGCTATGATGTTGTGAATATGCCTCCAGTTAGCTTAATTCAGAATGTCCAAATGCGAGGTCAATACTATCAATTTGATGGCATTCAAAACTTAAAAATTCCAGTTCGGATAGAATATCGTTTTCGGAGTTAATTACTTCCCAAAGCCTTTACTACGGTTTTTATTTTTCCGAGGTTCTATCGTCATTAACTCGGCTTTAAAACCTCTAGAATCTTGCAACATTAACTTACGTATTCGCTGGCGTTGGTAAGCCTGTACTTCAGCAGCTAGAGGATGATTAAGATCAATCTTTAGATGAGTAATAGAAGAAACATATTTTTCTTCAGTTTCGGGATTATTTGGCTCTTTTAGTCCGCACATAATCCCACCTTCATCTCCTGAATAACCAACGAAATCAATTTCAAATTCTCTGTCTGGATCGGCGTTTACTCCTTTTTGCTTTAATGTCTTCAAAAACTCCTTCCCTGCTCGTGCTTTAATGGGTAAGTTCTCTTTGAGTTTTTCAGTTAGTGCCTTGGCTGCATTGTAATCATCAATTCTCATTGGTCTTTCTCACTATGTAGTTTTTCTCACTTAAAAGAATACTACTATCATCACTCGACAGTCTTTAAAATTTTAGATACCACATTCAGCGATCGCTCCTCTATCCCCAGTGAAACACTATCAACAGCAAACCAACGCCTTCCCCAGCGATTACCTAAACAACTTGTGGGGAGAAATCCAAGCTTGTCCTTACTTTGCTATCAACAACCTCAACCGCGATTTTGTAGCCACTAAAGGATTTTCCGTAGTATTTCAGCGTTCTGGATTAGCAAAAGTAGAACAGCAGTTTCCCTACTTCAAACCTTATCTAGATTTAGCTCTCCAGCCGAATTGTAATGCTTTTTACCTCAATCCTTTACAACTCAAAGAAGGTTCCCGCGTCGATCCGCATATTGATCGCTCCTTACGTTCCTACTCCAAAACCATTGAACTGCCTGTGGTTGTCAGTGTCCTTTATGTACGCGTACCTGCGGATATGGAAGGGGGAGAACTGGTATTGCGATCGCACAAACGCCAACTTGGGCAAATTAAGCCCCAATTCAATACTTTAGTTTATTTTCAAGGTGATTTAACCCATTCGGTTAACGCTGTCAAAACCCCAGGAAATCGCCTAAGTCTCGTTTGTGAACAGTATAGTTTGAGTGATGCTGAACTCCAGGAAATCCCTGAATTCACTGTAGAGTCAAGAATCACTCAGTCTACAACCAAAAAGAGAAAGTATGCCTCATAGTTTAGTGTTGAATTTGCTACCTCAATCGCCTATTCCACCACAGTATCTTACAGGTAGACATCTCCACGCCCTATTTTTAACCCTTGTTAGCTCTGTAGATAGCACATTAGGCGATCACTTGCACGATTCCACCGCAGATAAAGCTTTCACCCTCTCTCCCTTACAAATTAATTCCTCCCTTTTGAAGGGGGGTAAGGGAGCTAAATTGCAATACTCACATCAACAATCCATTCCCGCCGGAACTCCTTGTTGGTGGCGTATCTCTTTATTAGATGACACTCTATTTGGCAAACTTACCCAACTCTGGCTAAATCTTAATCCTAATCGTCCTTGGCATCTTGGCCCGGCTGACTTGTATATTACCAGCATTCAAGGCACACCCCAATCTATTCAACCTTGGGCAAATGCCAATACTTATGCTCAATTATATGAAGAAGCTAGCGATCGCAACTCTTCCATTAATCTTACCTTTTCCACGCCTACCGCCTTTCGTCAAGGACAGTATGATACTACTCTTCCTACTAGAGGATCTGTATTTAATTCCCTACTTTCACGGTGGAATAAATACAGTGGCATAGAATTGACTCAGATTGCGATCAAGTCAATATTTCCCTCATTTGTCAATATTCACACAGAAATATTAGCTGATTCTCGCAGCAAATTTATTGGCATTATTGGCGAAGTTAACTACAAGATTTTGGGAGCAGTTGAACCCATACAAATTAAGCAAATTAACGCTTTAGCTGACTTTGCTCTGTATGCAGGAATTGGTCGCAAAACAACAATGGGTATGGGGATGACACGGCGGCTGTATTCTCCATAATTTCAATAATTATTTAAAAACCACCTAAGTCATGAATCAAACTGAATATATTTCCATTGCGGCATTGAACCAATATGCCTATTGTCCGCATCGCTGTTGGCGGATGTTTTGTGCCGGAGAATTTACCGATAACCAATACACAATTGAAGGCACAACTTTACACGATCGCGTCCACACTACAAGCGATATACAGCGAGGAGAAACTTGGCAAGTTCGAGCAATTTGGCTTAAGTCAGAGCAATACAAACTCATCGGCAAATCTGATTTAATTGAAGCCGAATCTGGTCAAGTTTACCCAGTGGAATACAAACGAGGACGCAAAGGCGAGTGGGATAACGATGAATTGCAAGTTTGTGCCCAAGCCTTATGTTTAGAAGAGATGACAGGAGAACCTGTTAATACTGGATATATCTATTATGCCCACTCCCATCAACGGCAATTAGTAGAGATTAATGCAGAGTTGCGGCAAAGTGCGATCGCAACTATTCAATCTGTCACAAATCTCCTAGAAACAGGAGCAATGCCAAAACCAGTTTACAGCAAACGCTGCCAAGGATGCAGTCTTTATTCGCAATGTTTGCCCAAAGCAACTGATAAAGTCAAAAGTTATCAAGAAGTAAATTAAATTCTACCCCAATACAGTTCAGAATGAGCAACAAAAACCATCATGTAGAGACGCGATAAATCGCGTCTTAAAAGACCAATAAGCATTAATAGCCGCATTGAATTATACATAACAAGTCTATTCACCCAATCTACAATTATTACTAGGAATCATCAAAAATGGGAACACTTTACGTAACACAAGTTGATGCTTTTATCGGTAAAGTTGACGAACGTCTCACCGTCAAAGCTGAACAAAAAACAATCTTAGATATCCCTTTAATTAAAATAGAGGGAATTGTAGTACTAGGACGGGCTACTATTTCTCCCGCCGTCGTCAGTGAACTTTTAGAACGTCACATTTGTTTAACATTTCTCACACAAAACGGACGATATTTAGGGCGTTTAGAACCAGAAGCTACTAAAAATATTTTTGTTCGTAAAGCCCAATGGCAAGCTGTGGGAGAATCAGAACCAGCAATACATTTAGTTAGAGGATTTGTGCGAGGTAAGTTGAAAAATTACCGTCATAGCTTACTTCGCACTCAGCGAGAACATCCTGATACTGACCTGAATGATAATATCTCTCGATTGGAAAACGCGATCGCACCAATCGAAAAAACTAACAGTATTGATTCCCTCAGAGGCTTAGAAGGTGCTGGTAGTGCGGCCTATTTTGGTTGCTTTCAACAACTAATCAAAACCTCAGAATTTCGCTTTGAAGCCAGACGCCGCCGCCCACCAACCGATCCAGTTAATGCGTTATTGAGTTTTGGGTATTCATTACTACGTCATGACGTGCAAAGTGCTTTAAATATTGTTGGCTTCGATCCCTATCTAGGATACTTACACGTTGAACGTTATGGTAGACCTTCCCTAGCCTTAGACTTGATGGAAGAATTTCGTCCTTTAATAGTGGATGCTGTAGTTTTGTCGCTGATTAACAAGCGATCGCTAACCCTAACTGACTTTACCACCGAACCGCTCAGTGGTGCCGTGACTTTAACCAAAGAAGGACTGCATACATTCCTTCGCGCCTACCAACAAAAGAAACTATCGAGTTTCAAACATCCAGTCATGGGAAATAAATGCACCTACCAAGAAGCTTTTGAAATTCAGGCGAGGTTATTAAGTAAGTACCTCATGAACGAAATCGATAAATATCCTCCCCTAGTTCTCAAATAACTTGTAATTTATCCCCATTCCCCATTCCCTATTCCCTTCATGTATATTGTTGTCAGCTACGATATTCCAGAAGATAAGCGTCGGACTAAAATCCATTCAGTTCTCAAATCCTATGGACAATGGATGCAACTGAGTGTGTTCGAGTGCGATATCACTCTGACTCAGTATGCTAAACTGCGATCGCGTTTAGCTAAATTGATTAAACCCGACACAGACAGCGTTCGCTTTTATTTTCTCTGTGGCTGTTGTCAGCGAAAAGTCGAACGCATTGGCGGAGAACAGCCACGAGACGAAACAATTTTTTTTGCTGAGTCTCCTTCTAGCTAGGTTCCTGCATCTCAAATGCGCGGAAGGGTAGGTGTAGAAATTTCACAGCCATAAAAAAGTACTTCTATCCCAACTCCAGTAAGGCTTTCAAGCCATTCTTTGCCTAATCCTCATCAGCGCAATCTCTGAAATGCTTATCAAAGTACGATTCCAGCCTTTAAGTTTTCCTGGCACTCTTTCCAAACGAATTCTCTAATGCTATGATTGCTCTGGAATCGCGCAACCGCACCTTGAAAACTAAATACAGCTTGACTTTCAGGCTCCCGCTATTGCAATTTATCAAAATCCCTATTAGGGATTGAAACTCAAATAAAAGCGATCGCTTGTAAATGAAGTGACATTGCAATTTATCAAAATCCCTATTAGGGATTGAAACACTTTTATGATAATTCTAGTAGATAAATAAAAGGCAGGATTGCAATTTATCAAAATCCCTATTAGGGATTGAAACTTGCTGGCATTGTGTTGAGGGTGAAGGTATAAATTGCAATTTATCAAAATCCCTATTAGGGATTGAAACCAATTTTGAACTTGGTTGACATAACTCAAGTCAGATTGCAATTTATCAAAATCCCTATTAGGGATTGAAACAACAAAATCGATGGCTCCACAGACCAGACTTCCATTGCAATTTATCAAAATCCCTATTAGGGATTGAAACGATGCTTGATGAACTTCACCATTTTCATCTACAATTGCAATTTATCAAAATCCCTATTAGGGATTGAAACTCTACAACTTGCAAGATGTGGGCATCAGCTAACTATTGCAATTTATCAAAATCCCTATTAGGGATTGAAACGCGATTTCCCATCGCTGGCGATCTGGCTCATCCCAAATTGCAATTTATCAAAATCCCTATTAGGGATTGAAACAGATGAGAATAACAAACTTTTAGGGTATGACAATAAAGATTGCAATTTATCAAAATCCCTATTAGGGATTGAAACATTTATAGAACTCAGTAACAACCCACGCAATGCTTATTGCAATTTATCAAAATCCCTATTAGGGATTGAAACATGTATGCCGTCAAATACCTGACGAGGGTATTCTAATTGCAATTTATCAAAATCCCTATTAGGGATTGAAACAAGTGCATTCTCATTTGGGGATGTAGCTCCAAGTGTAATTGCAATTTATCAAAATCCCTATTAGGGATTGAAACCTACCAAGAAGACTTGGATGCGCGGCTCACCGATATTGCAATTTATCAAAATCCCTATTAGGGATTGAAACGACGAACTAGGCAACGAATATTATGCCGCCAATAAAATTGCAATTTATCAAAATCCCTATTAGGGATTGAAACAACTTCCTGAGTTGCTTTCTGCCACACTTCAGCTATTGCAATTTATCAAAATCCCTATTAGGGATTGAAACAGATACTGTAGAAAGTTTGCAAGATGGACTACAAATTGCAATTTATCAAAATCCCTATTAGGGATTGAAACCAACATTGAGAATTTCAAACCAAATGCCTTGGTTATTGCAATTTATCAAAATCCCTATTAGGGATTGAAACTGAAAGACAACTTTAACACCATTGCTTCTACTGAAATTGCAATTTATCAAAATCCCTATTAGGGATTGAAACCAAATGGATCGCCAAAACCAGTGAGTCTTTCTTCAATTGCAATTTATCAAAATCCCTATTAGGGATTGAAACGAAAACATTATACATGATCGTTAAGTATTTGGGGATTGCAATTTATCAAAATCCCTATTAGGGATTGAAACAAACTATTCGATGCGAGAAATCTCCTGCTGCTTACATTGCAATTTATCAAAATCCCTATTAGGGATTAATCATTTACTTATAGGTGTTCGTTATTTACTGAACACCTGAAGAATTTAGTTAAGCTTCAGCAATATCTTTGTTAAACCATCGCCTAACTTTTCAATAGATTCTTGCTGTTTCGGATCTTTTAACGTGCCATCAGCATTAAAGGCTTCATAAGCTTTGGTTACTGCTATTTGATCGGGTAGTACCAAAACTTTGATGTTTCCCAAAATAGACCGCAGGTGAACCAAACCCCGCAAACCACCAAGAGCGCCTGGGGAAGCACTCATAATAGTAGCAACCTTACCTGCAAAAGCAGCCAACGGTGCTTCATTTGGGGCTGGACGGGATGCCCAGTCAATGGCGTTCTTTAAAACTGCTGTGAGTGAACTGTTATATTCCGGCGAAGCAATCAGCAATCCTTGATGAGAAATCATCAAGTCTTTGAAAGTGCGGGCGTTGGCTGGTAGTCCTTCTTGAGCTTCCAAGTCTTCATCATACAGAGGTAAAGGCAAATCGCGGAGGTCTATATAAGTCACTTCTGCGCCTGCTGCCTTAGCGCCAGCCGCCGCAATTTTTACCAATTTTTTGTTGTAAGAATCTATCCGGGTGCTGCCGGCAAAGGCGAGGATTTTCGGTGTAGATGCCATAATTCTAGGTTGAATGGGAAGAATTAACCTGTTCAGCTGCATTATCCTGTTTTCAGGCGATCGCTGTTTGCTACCCTTAGATTTTCTTAACAAACTTTCTCTTATGGCAAATTGGTCAGACTCTTATCTCGGTAAGTTACGACAAATTGTAGGCGATCGCTTACTTCTATTATTTGGCGCACGTGTGATTATAGAGGATAATTTGGGGCGCGTTTTGTTGCAAAAGCGGAGTGATTTCAAACTTTGGGGGCTACCTGGTGGCTGTCCAGAAGTAGGTGACTCTGCCGAAGAATGTTCAGCACGAGAAGTTTTTGAAGAAACTGGTTTAACAGTTAAGCGTTTTGAAGCTGTGGGGTTTTCTTCTAATCCAGCCTTTGAAACTGTAACTTATCCCAATGGCGATCGCGTCCAAAATTTCATTTTAATTTTGCGAGCCGTTGAATGGTCAGGCAGTCTCGCTTGCTTAGATGGAGAATCGCTAGCGCTGGAATTTTTTGATTTAGCTGACTTACCTACGTTAATGCCAAACGATCGCCCTGTTTTAGAAAAGTTTCAAGAATATAAAGAAAGCGGCAAATTCCTAATGTTCTAAGAGGGTGTTTGAAAAATCTAAATTATTACTAGCCTTGGCGACTAGAAGTCACGGCTACACAGACAAAACCCACCTACGTGGGTTAAAGAGTTTGATTTTGTGTTAGTCCGCGCAGGCGGACTTTGCTTGTGTAGCCGCGATTTCCAATCGCCCAAAACTAGAAGTCACGGCTACACAGACAAAACCCACCTACGTGGGTTAAAGAGTTTGATTTTGTGTTAGTCCGCGCAGGCGGACTTTGCTTGTGTAGCCGCGATTTCCAATCGCCCAAAATTTTTCAAACATCCTCTAAAGCATTTTTTCTAAGAATTGCTTGGCGCGATCGCACTGAGGATTTTGGAAAAACTCGCTAGGAGTAGTATCTTCTGCTAAACTTCCCCGATCGAGGAACATAATTCGATTGGCAACTTCTTTGGCAAAGCCCATTTCATGAGTAACAATCGCCATTGTCATTCCAGATAGCGCTAAACCTTTCATCACTTCCAGCACATCTTTGACCATTTCGGGATCTAATGCAGAGGTGGGTTCATCAAATAAAATCATCTCTGGTTCCATTGCTAATGCACGGGCGATCGCTACTCGCTGTTTCTGTCCCCCAGATAATTTGGATGGATACACAGATACTTTTGATTCTAAACCTACCTTAGCAAGCAATTCTAAACCATGTTCTTCTGCTTTTTGCTTGTTAATTCCTTTCACCTTTATCGGTGCATAGGTGACATTTTCCAGCACATTCATGTGGGGAAACAAATTAAAATGTTGAAATACCATCACCAAATGCTGACGTACTTTAGCAATGTTTGTTTTAGGCTTAGTGATTTCTTGATCGTGAAAGTAGATTCTGCCTCTGGTGGGTTGTTCTAACAAGTTTATGCATCGTAAAAAGGTAGACTTACCTGAACCAGAAGGGCCTAGTATGGCAACCACTTCCCCTTGGTAAAACTCAGTGGAAATATCTTTGAGTACGTCGAGTTGGCCAAAGGATTTACATAAGAATTCCGTGCGAATTACTACATTATTCACTTTCCCGTAACCTCCTTTCTAAAGCGGATGCACCCAAGGTCATACCCATTACCAAAACATAGTAGATTAATCCTGCAAATAGCAGTGGTTCAAAATAAATATATTTGTTTGCACCAACAATTTGGGCGCTGCGTAATATTTCCACCACCCCAATCGTTGACACCAGCGCGGAATCTTTAAGCAATCCGATAGTTTCATTTACTAATGCTGGGAGAATGTTCTTCAATGCTTGGGGCAAAATCACATCCCACATCATCAACCAATAGGGAACACCCATAGACATCGCCGCTTCACTTTGTCCTTTATCTACTGCTTGAATCCCACCTCTGATGGTTTCCGACATATAAGCGCCAGAATTCAAGGTAAAAGTTAGCACCCCAGCCTCCAATGCGGAAATGTCATAGCCTGTAAGCTGGGGTGTTGCGTAATAAACTAATGCCAACTGTAATAGCAAAGGTGTACCTCGAAAAACAGAGGTGTAGGCATTCGCAACCCAGGTAAGCGGCTTGATGCCGAGAATTTTTAAGAGAGACAAGATTGTTCCCCAGATTAACCCCAAGGTTACAGATAATAGGGTAAACAACAAAGTTAATGGGATTCCCCGCAGAATAAAGGGAATATCAGGAAGAATTCTGGTAAAGTCGAGATTCAATCCGCCTTTTTCAGGAGTTGAGGATGCAGAATTGGCTGCGGTATTCTGTGAAAACCACTTGGTTACTAGTTTAGCCAATGTGCCATCGTCCTTCATTTGTTGAAGGACTTTGTTAAACGGTTCTACAAAAGAAGAACCTTTGGGAAAAGCGATCGCCGATCCACTTGCCTCTTCTGAGGGAATTGTATTAAATTCTAAATCTGGGTTAGCTTGGGCGAATCCTTTAGCGACGGTATCTTCAACAATCGCAGCATCAATTCGCCCAGATTTGATTTCTTGAACTGCTTCCGGCACTTTGTTGAGTTGCTTTAGCTGAATACCTGCAACTTTTTTAGCAATTTTTTGGGCATTTTGTTCTTGTATGGTTCCTAGTTGCACCCCAACCTTTTTTCCTGATAAGTCTTGGGGTTGCTTCAGATTGCTACCTTTAGGAGCGACAATTGTATCTTTAGCTTCGTAATAAATAATTGAAAAGTCAATATTTTTCTGACGTTCTGGAGTCGGAGTCATCCCAGCCATGACAAAATCGGCGCGATTTGCTTGGAGTGCAGGAATTAACCCATTAAAATCAGATTCCATTATTTGAAGTTTAAACCCTAGTTTTTCAGCAAGGGTTTTGGCAATATCTATATCAAAACCAACAATTTGGCGATCGCCTCCTTTCGTATCATAAAACTCATAAGGAGGATAATCTGGGGAAGTAATCATCGTTAGCGTGTCTTTCCCTAAAGGTGAAGCAGCTTTTAGAGAATTACTATGTCCGATGATGATGCTGATTCCTATTACTGCTACAACCAGTATTGTTAATAGCCATCCTTTTTTTTTCTTCATAAAATATTCCGCACTTAAACTGCTACATCAATCGAGCAAATAATACCTGTGACATCATGTCCGCTGAATGGCTATGGTGTACACACAAATTTTCTAAATATTTCCCCACTTCTTGTTTTGCAATGCCATTGCATTGACTTGTTATGCTATTGCATCGGCTTGTTATATTATGTCCCCTTGATTGCTTATTAAACCCGAAGAACCCCACCCCGCCAAAGCTGTGCTTTGTCTCCCCTCCCCGCCTGCGGGGAGGGGTTGGGGGTGGGGTTCTTTTATTATGGGTAATTTGGCGGACATGATATTATGCCAATGCATCGGCTTGTTATGCCATTGCATCGACTTGTTATGCCATTGCATCGGCTTGTTATGCCATTGCATCGGCTTGTTATGCCATTGCATCGACTTGTTATGCCATTGCATCGACTTGTTATGCCATTGCATCGGCTTGTTATGCCATTGCATCGGCTTGTTATGCTATTGCATCGACTTGTTATGCTATTGCATCGACTTGTTATGCCAATGCATCGACTTGCAAGCCTTAATTAATGCATAGTAAAGTCTCTGCTTAGGGAACTCTAATAAATAAATTATTCAATCTTGTGGGGTGGGCAACATGAGCGCCCAATTCACAGGACAGGCAAGATGCCCATCCCACAAGAAATATTGTGATATTTTATTACTTGGAAGTCCCTTAATCCCATAAAAACTTCGGGACTGTCAAATTCTGACTTTAGTCGCCTCCAGCAACTTAACGCTGGCATAAATCGCATCAATATAAGGTGTAGGAATTTGAGTAAGTTTTCCCAATTCTGCCACCGCACCAACGATCGCATCTATCTCCGTAGCGCGTCCGGCTTCAATATCTTGTAGCATTGAGGTTTTATGGGCACCAACATTTTCTGCCCCATTAATTCGCTGTTCTAGAGTGATACCAAACTTTATACCCAACTTTTCTGCGATCGCTTGAGTTTCAGTCATCATTTGTCGCGCTAGTTCGCGGGTGAGGGGATAGCGGCAAATATCCTCTAGAGTCGCACTAGTTAAGGCACTGATGGGATTAAACGCTACATTTCCCCACAATTTGATCCAAATTTCCGTGCGAATTTGATTGCGGATTGGTGTTTTAAATCCTGCTTGTTTTAAAGTCTGTGCCAATAATTGAATGCGTTCTGTTTTAGTGCCGTCTATTTCACCAAGAGTAAAGCGATCGCCTTCAATATGTTTAATTACACCCGGTTCAATTATCTCAGTTGCTGGGTAAACCACACAACCAATTGCACGTTCAGCACCGATACTAGTTTCAATAATCCCATCTGGATCAACAGATTGAATTCGCGTACCTTCATACTCACCGCCATGTTGACGAAAATACCACCAAGGAACGCCATTTTGGGCTGTTACCACCATTGTATGAGCATCGTAGAGTGCTGGGAGAGAAGGTGCGATCGTGGGTACACTATGAGCCTTCACAGTTAAAATTACTACATCTTGTGGCCCCGCTTCTTGAATATCGCTAGTTGCCAGAAATGGAGTAGCAATTTGGCTAGAACCATCTGCCATAAACAACTTCAGCCCATTTTTTTGAATTGCCTCCAAATGAAAACCACGCGCAATCAACGTCACTGCTTCACCTGCAAGTGCCAGTTTTGCCCCTAAATATCCACCAATCGCACCCGCGCCAACAATACAGATTTTCATTTAGCCAAAAAATATGATTTGTGGAAGACGGTATCCAATTCAGTTCCCAGTAGTGAGTTCTCCAGCTTAAAGTGGGAAGATTCACAAGTATAGCAAAGTGCTGAGTGCTGAGTGCTGAGTGCTGAGTGCTGAGTAAAAACCCAGTCGTTTCAAGCCTTTGAGCAATCAACACTGTCCTAATCTATGTGACTACGGCTATACTACTCATTACTCATTACTCATTACTCATTACTCATTACTCATTACTCATTACTCA